>JAYRWZ010000535.1:0-15850 GCA_041917875.1 Chloroflexota bacterium
ACGACGATGCATTCTACATTGGCAATAGGTCATACGCGATGGGCTACGCATGGCGAACCTAATGATATCAATGCCCATCCTCATACCGATAATTCGGGTAAGATTTCCCTTATTCACAATGGTATTATTGAAAATTACAGTAGTTTAAAGAAAAAGCTGGTTTCCGAAGGTTATACATTTTCTTCTGACACAGATACCGAAGTACTTGCCGTGTTTATAGGTCATTTGTATGAAAGAACGGGCGATTTTGAATTAGCCGTTCGTTCTGCATTATCGGAGGTTGACGGTACATTCGGCTTGGCGGTATTGTGTGCTGATCAACCGGACACTCTTATAGCGGCGCGTCGAGGCAGCCCTATTGTTATCGGTATTGGCGATGGCGAGTATATAGCAGCATCGGATGCAGCGGCAATTATCCAGCATACACGCCAAGTGATTTATCTGAATGATGATGAAATGGCGGTGATGCACCGTAGCGGTTATGTGACCAAAACGATTGACGATCGGGAAATTGACGGCGAAATTCATGAAATAGATTTCGATATTGAACAAATGGAAAAAGGTGGCTTTGACCATTTTATGTTGAAAGAAATTTATGAACAGCCGGCAACATTTAAGGATGCCATACGCGGACGTTTATTGGTGGAAGACGGCAATGTCAAATTGGGTGGCTTGCGTCCCATAGAAGATAAATTGCGCAAAGCCCGACGGATTATCATTCTTGCTTGTGGCACTTCATGGCATTCCGGGCTTGTGGGCGAATATATGATTGAGCAATTGGCACGCATTCCTGTCGAGGTTGAATATGCTTCCGAGTTCCGGTATCGCTCTCCCGTGATTTATTCGGATGATGTGATTATTGCTATTTCCCAAAGTGGTGAAACTGCCGATACTATGGCGGCAATGAAAGAGGCAAAATTAAAAGGCGCTACCGTGATGGGTATTGTCAATGTGGTGGGCAGCACCATAGCCCGTGAGTCACATGCGGGTGTTTATACTCATGCCGGTCCTGAAATTGGTGTGGCGTCAACAAAAGCGTTTACTTCACAAATTGCTGTATTGTCCTTGCTTGCTTTGCATCTTGGCAGAATGAATCAAGTATCGCAAACGCAAGGTAAAGTTATTGCTGAAGCATTACGTGCCATCCCCGACCAAATAGAAAAAATACTCCAAACAAGTGATGCCATAAAAGAAATAGCTTTGCAATATTCCCATGCAACGAATTTTCTTTATTTAGGGCGCGGATTTAATTTTCCGGTGGCTTTGGAAGGTGCATTAAAATTAAAAGAAATATCGTATATTCATGCCGAGGGCTATCCTGCTGCGGAAATGAAACATGGACCCATTGCACTTATTGATGAAAATATGCCTGTGGTTATTATTGCCACCAAAGATGAGGTGTATGAAAAAGTAATTTCAGGTATTCAGGAAGTAAGGGCACGTCGCGGTAAAGTCATAGCCATTGCTACCGAAGGCGATATGAGTATTGCGGAGTATGCCGATCATGTGATTTATATTCCGGCAACGTTACCGATGCTTACTCCTGCTTTAACGGTAATTCCTTTGCAAATACTTGCGTATGCTATTGCTGCTCAACGTGGTTGTGATATTGATAAACCAAGAAATTTGGCAAAAAGTGTAACAGTAGAATAATAAGTGTGTATTTTTTGATTTTAAGATAATTTTCATGAATTATTCCGAACATATTCAGATGCTTCGCTCTGTGGCGGAGAAATTTTCTGCACAATCCATACGCTCCTTGATGGATAATGATGCGCAACGTATTGAAAAAATGACTGTTGATTTTGCAGATATTCGGGTGGATTTTTCCAAACAAAGGCTGAATGATGAGATTATAGACGCATTAGAACATTTTGCCGATGAATGCCGATTTATCGAAAAAAGGCAAGCAATGTTTGAAGGCGAACGCATAAATAGTACGGAAAACAGGGCTGTATTGCATACTGCGCTCCGTAGTGTTCATCGTCAGGAATTATTGGTGGATTCCGTAAATATTATGGATGAAATTCGTGATGTTTTGCAACAAATGGAACAATTTTGTGCACGATTTCATCAAGGTCATATTTGTGGCTATACAAATAAGCCATTAACGACTATTGTGAATATTGGTATCGGAGGTTCCGATTTAGGTCCTAAAATGGTATGTGCGGCATTAAAACCGTATCATAAGAAAGGAATTGAAGTCCATTTTGTGTCAAATGTGGACGGAACACATATTGCAGAAACATTGCGCCTTTGTAATCCCGAAACCACTTTATTTATTATTGCTTCCAAAACATTTACCACCGAAGAAACAATGACCAATGCACGCAGTGCTCGTCAATGGTTTTTGGAACATTGCAATAATGAAGAAATGATTGCACGACATTTTATCGCTGTTTCCACGAATATTGCACTTACTGATGCTTTCGGTATTCGCGAAGAAAATGTTTTTCGTTTTTGGGATTGGGTTGGCGGCAGATTTTCTTTATGGAGTGCGATTGGATTACCGATTGCTTTGACATGCGGTTTTGAAATATTCAGTGAATTACTTTCGGGCGCAGAAGCAATGGATGCACATTTTAGGAGTGCGCCATTACGAAAAAATATTCCCGTGATGATGGCATTATGCGCTTTTTGGAATACGACACTATGTGGTGAAAAAAATCATGCTGTTTTACCGTATGATGAATATTTACGATTATTTCCGGCTTTTCTGCAACAATTGGAAATGGAAAGTAATGGTAAATCGGTGCAAATTGACGGTGAAAGTATAGATTATCAGACATCCCCTTCTTTATGGGGACAGCCGGGTACGGACAGTCAACATTCATTTTTTCAATTATTGCATCAGGGCACCCACACCATTCCCGCCGATTTTATTGTGGCTGTGCAATCCCATAATCCGCTTGGTGATCATCAGCATCGTTTGTTGGCCAATGTGCTTGCGCAGACCGAAGCATTGATGAATGGAAAAAATGCCGCTGCCGTTCGCCATGAATTACAAACAATGCCCGGAACTATGGAAGAAAAAGAGCAATTAGTAGTCCATAAAGTTTTTGAGGGCAATCGTCCCACCACGATGATTATGTGTAAAAAGATTGATGCTCGCACACTTGGCTCACTTATTGCCATGTATGAACATAAGGTTTTGACCTTGGGTATTTTGTGGAATATTAATTCATTCGATCAATGGGGAGTGGAACTCGGCAAGCAGCTTGCAAAAAAGATATTGCCGGAATTGATGGATACAACACTTGAGCCGCAACATGATGCTTCGACGAATGCTTTGATTCAATTGGCACGTGTTTGGAGTGAATGACTAATCGCTCATGAATTAAGGGTATAAAGCAGCAATGCGTTTAGCCGTGATCCGGGTATGTTCCATAACAAGCCCGCATAAATGTGTTGTTTTTGCAAATAATCAGCATTTTTACGTAATATAAAGGGGATTTTTTATGCTAAATTACAGACTAATCCGTACAGCGACGGTTTTTGGTATCTTATGGTGTGCGGTAAGCGCAAGCGCATTGCTTTCTGCGCAAACATTTACGATGAAAAAGAGTTTTCCTTTGATGGAAGAGTCTCTCACAGCCATTTATGATATGGACAATAATGGGCAAGCGGAATTGGTAATTCAAAAGCCATCATCGCTTCGCTTTCTTGATGGTAAAACAATGACAGCACAGTGGACGATTGCGCTTGACAGCACCAAAGGCGAAGCATTGTTTTTTGAAGGTGACCAGAGTATATCTCATATACGCGATATGAGTTTGTGGAAAGATTATAATGGCAATGGCGTGGCTGATGTTATTATCGGCGGTGGTGATGACCTTGGCGGATATTTACGATTTGTGGACCCGCAAACGGGTGAAACAATGTTCAAAACAAGTTATATACCCGGGGTTTATTCACTTTTTGTTACCGATACCGATAATGATGACTTCTATGATATTGTCATTGGGCGGAGCGACAGCGTATTTATCTATTCCACTTTAGCAAAAGTTGCGCAAGGTGGCGGTGGCGGTACTGATGTGAAGGAAATGCGCCCTGCTTCCGGTGGCGGGGTTGCCATTGTGCCAAATCCTGCTCAAGGGGCAATGCGCATCTATGGGCAAAAAGCAATGGTGAGCGAAGTGACTGTCTATGCTGTCAATGGCGAAAAAATTGCAGTACTTTCACCCAAAGAACAAGGTGTGGTAGTGTGGAACGGAAATGATGATGCCGGAAAAAAAGTAGCACAAGGAACATATTATATGATAGCAAAAATGACCGATGGTACATCATATACGGAAACTATGATTCGCCGTTAATAGCGGTATATTCTTATGGAATTAGAAAATGTAGAACAACGATTGAGATATGTTGAACAAAGTGTCACGTTTTGGAAACGATTATCGCTTTTGTTCATGACATGTTGTGTGGCAACAGTAATTGTCGGCTGGTCAGCAAAAGATCAAATTTTACGGATAGCACGTATTGAAGCCGAAGAAATCTGGTTACGAGACGACAATGGTGTCTATAAATCCCGATGGACTGCCAATGCTGCGAATAATTATTCTTCATTATCTTGGTTCGGAAAAGACACAAACAATGTATTGATGACACTTGCTGTGTCTAATGTGAGCGGCGATGCGGGACTATTGGTTAAAAATCGTATGGGAAAATCACAACTTTATATAGGACATGAAGATGACAGTGTGGCAAAAATGTTTGTATTCAGTAGAGATGGCGATAAATTGGTGACCTCGCTTATCCGTAGCGGACAAGAAGCAACATTGACAATGAACGGTGCACGTAATGTTAAAGAGCAAACAATGCTGACATCGCGCGGCATAAGCTCGGGGTCTGCCGTCATGAAATCGGTGGCAGTACTTGATAGTGCCGGTAAACTTGCCGCATTGATTTCGACAAAAGAAGGCAAAGATGCAAATAGATTTGTGGCACTCTATGACCAAATGGGCATAGAAAGAGGTACTTTTTTCATCAATAAGACAAAATCAATGGGTGGTTATGCCCTTTTTGACGCTAAGGGGCGCAATCGTTTGGTGGCGGGACTGAAGCCGGACGGTATAGGATATTTTATTGCCGTGGACTCAACCGGAGCAATTCAATGGAAGGCACCGTAAAATTTGGCTTACATTTTGATAACCATGTCAAGTGAAATGGATGCGTATGGATTTCCATACACTTCCACAGATACAACGAAAAATTAACAAAGGGGCTAATGGCTTGATTTGTAAAAAATTACGCCATAAGATTCCTTTTTGGAGAAGTGTAAACTCTTTTTCATAGTGAGAAAAAGTTTTAACACTATCTTTCTAATTGGTAATTTTGTTAGCCGAGTTCGGGTGAAAACCCTCAACTCATGCGATTTCTGTCTTTGAACAGGAAGAGTAGTATAAAAAAGTAAACATTCATGAAAAGCAATCATAATGTTTCTATTCGGTGAAAATCAAATAAATGTATGTTTCATTAAAAATTGAAAGGACGAGGTAATGAAAAAACGTTCCTCGATACTTATCGCACTGTTTTGTGCGGTCTTACTTGGTATGGTCAGTCCTTCATTTGCCGCTACGTGGTATGTGAACACTGTTACAGGTAATGATGCCAATACGGGTGTGAATCCGACCAATGTTCCGCCGGGGACTGGTCCGAGAAAAACCATTCAGGCAATGGTGAACGGTACGCTTGCTTCGGGTGATATCATCTCGATTGCTGCAGGTACTTATGACGAGCAAGTCGTCATCACAAATAAATCCATCACCTTACAGGGTGCCGGTGCCGGTTCTACAATCATTCGTGCTGTCGCTTGGGCAGGACTCAGCACCTATACAGATGCTGTGAATATCACATGGACAGGTGCAACACAGGGACGTTTGCCCGGTGCATCGTTCCGTCCCGTGATTTACGTGGATGCATCCAACACAAACTTTACGGTAAATATTACCGGTTTGACAGTTGATGCTAATAGTGTACAAACAGGAAATACTGAGTTCTTGGTTGGTGTAATGTACAAAAATGCACAAGGTCGCATTGGTAGTACAGCGCAAACTGTCTGTAGCCCACACGATGTGCGTATCATCAATTGCCGTCGTACCGGTGCTCCGGGCACCGGCGATACAACCCTTGTGGGTTTTGGTGTTGTGGCAATGGCTAACTCGGTTGTGAGAGTGTCCAATTGCGAAATCAGCAATTTCCAAAATGCCGGTGTTCTTTCTCTTGGTCGTACAACAAATACAGTAAACCGTAACTTGCAACCTAATCCGGAAGTAACATATTGCCGTATTACAGGTTTTGATAGAAATACTGGTGCTGATCTCACAAATACCGTGGGTACAGCTGGTATCCATGCAGGGTATATGGCTGTTTTCGGTGGTCGCGGTGTTGTGCAAAATAACTTTATTGACGGCTGTACAAATACAGGCAATGGTATCGGTGCTGGTATTGCGCTTATTGATCCATTTACCCATACTATCGGTGGCAATAATCGTACACTTGCCAATACAGTCACAGCAAATGAAGTTGGTTTATACTTCGAACGTCAAGTTGTGCCGGTTGGTCTTTTCCCTCCGACATTTACTATTCAAAACAATACTTTTGCTTATAATGGTAATGGACAAAGCGGGGCAGGTGCTACGGGCGGTGTTCTGTTAAATGACAGACCTGCGGGTGCATATACTCTCACTGTATCGCAAAATGCTTGGGGTAATGCTTCCGCTTCGACATTATATAGTGTCACAGGTATCGTTACTTTAAACCCAACAGCCGGTTTCTTCAGATTCCGTGATTGGGGTACTGATGACAATATCAATCGCGGTTCAGCGCAATCTGCGGGTGTTGAATATGTGGACTGTACTCTTCCTGCTTGCGATAATCTTTTAGGATATGTGAACTTCCCGACAATTCAAAAAGCGGTTGATGCTGCGGCTATCAATGTGCTTAATCCGACTATTGTAAACATTGCTTCTTGTAATTATGCTGAAAATGTTGTCGTTCAAAAGCCGCTTAAACTTCATGGCGATACACTTTCTTCTTGCGGTGGCGGTACAAAACCCGTTATTAATCCTCCAATCGGTAATGCTCTTGAAATTAGTTCTACATCGACAACAACAACACAAAATGTGACTGTCAATGGTGTGTATTTCAAACAGGCAGGCACACAAATGGTAGGTATTCTTGTGGTGGGACATGATGCAACGCAAGGTGCAAGCAATCGTCCGCCAGAAGATGTCAGTGTGCGTAATTCTTGCTTTGAAGGATATGCTACACAAGCTGCCAATGGCGATGCTACAGTAGCAAGTGCAGCCATGTCAACAGAAGAATTTCCTGGTCCTAATGGACTCGGTTCAATGGGTGTTCGTCGTATATCATGGGGTGGTGAAGTTGCTCCCGCAACAGCTAATGTTTCCGATGTTGATGCTTCTGCCAATAATAATTTCAATTATCTTGCTTTATCAACAGATAATGATTTCAAATTATGGGAAAAAACTGACGGTTATATTGCTGTTGGCGGTGCTATCCCCGCAGATTATGACTTGGCACGCATTATCAAAACCGACATTATCATCATCTATTGCGGTGATGATATGGAAGCTGTTCTTAATTCTTTAGGTGCTGGTCCTGTGACAGTCTATTTGCAAGGTGACTGTATCTATAAAGCGAGCGAAACAGGTATGGCTCCGCTCAACGATGGAATCCTTACCATCAATGGCAATTTTGAAATCAAAGTTGACTATACAGGTCGTGTGCAATTACCTCCGGTTGTTGTTGCGAAAAACGGTATCCGTTACAGCAATGGTGCAACAGCCGGTATTAACTGGGATACTGATTGTACAGTACCAACAAAACCCGGCATACGCTTTATCACACGTGATGTGGCAGGAATGCCTGATCCTGATAATTTAGCAAATGGTGATCAACCTTCAGGTACAATACCTAATGCTTCCGCTACCTATATGAAAACCTTAACACCTCTTAACTATGGCGTGGGTGGTTTCGATTATGAAGTGGCAAACTATGGTTTCAATCGCCCTACAGATATAGCGGTTGATGGCAGTGAAAACGGTGCTTTATTAGATGCTGTTTCTCATATTGCTGACTCTAATGGTTTTGCAGGAACGGTTTCGTTAGATGCAGGTGCTGCATTTACAACCAACCTCACTTTACAAAAACGTATCCGCTTTTTCTCTGCCACTACAGCAACTACAACCGGCTGGATTCGCCTTCTCAATAAAGAAATTGGAGCTGGTCCTTGCTTCGCTCCTTGGGGTAATGGTGCAATCAATGGTATCCTTGATACACGCGTAACAGGTATGTTTATATCAAATGATGTGCGCGTCGGAACCCCAATGCATCCAACGGAATTTGCAGACAATGTTGACACAACGAATACTATTCAGCAAGGTCTTGTTTTCACTGCCCCCGGTGGTACATGTACGGTGAATTATCGCGGTGATTATAGAACTCAAACTGCGGAAATCTATCGTACAAATGTAACCCTTACATCCGATAATCCGGGTGCTGCAGGTAATTTCGTTGGCGGTACTCCTACAACAGGTCCTGTTGCCTCTATTACCTTAAATGGTTCCGGGGCTTGTGGTGGAACAGCATCAGACATCGTGAACTTCAATGTGCCGACTGTATTTATTGCAAATAATGCTGACTGTATTCAAACAGCACTTGGCAACACAATGGGTAATCAACACTTCGAAGGTGTGGGTAATTCAACTGCAGGTGGTTTAGTTATTGCAACTGCGGCTACACCAAGAACAGGTACAGTTGCTTTCACGTATGGCGGTGCTACTGCCGTTGCTCAAACACTTACTCTTGATAAAGATGTAAAATTTGACGGTGACAATACCACAGCAAATACCAATAATGCAGGTAGCTTGACGATGCGTCTCGGTGCTTATGGCAATCCGAACACCATTGTAAACTCCGATAATTTCTGCAATACAACAGTCAATGTCACACAAGAAACTGGTTCTACCTATACAACAATTCCTGATATCCAAGACGGTATCTTATTGGCTTGTACTTCCGGTACTGTGAATATTGGTAATGGTATCACCGTAGCGGCTGCTGCTACACCATGGGGTGCTGGAACAGATACTTATAATCGCGACAATACAATCAACAAGTCATTAACAGTTCAGGGCTTAAACAATCCGACAGAATGTGCAAATGATCCTGCATTTGTTATTGATGCTGCAACAGCATGGCCAACCAATGCTGCTCGTATGAACATAGCAACATTCAGCACATTTGCGGCTGCTAATCCTGTCTTTACACTTGCAAGTGGTGTGAATAATATCACATTGCGTGGTTTTGATTTTTCAGGTATTACTTTAGGTGCTGCCGATGCTGTTATTTCAGCTCCAAGCACAGGTGTAAATGCAAATAATAATGTGACTATTCAGAATAACTTTATTACAAGTTCAGGTGAGCGCTTTATCCGTAGTGCAAGTACAGGTGCTGCTTCTACTTTCCATACAAATTGGAATGTAAGTTGTAACCGTATGACAGGTTTAGCTGCAAGTAGCGAATGGTACACAATTGAAATGATTGACCATACACAAACAACATTGGAGCGTAATTACTTTGATGGTACAGGCAGTAATGTTAACTGGGCAATTGTTTTACGTGGTTTTGGCGGTCCTTCTGCAAACACAATTACTCGTAATGTGTTCCAAAACGTACCGGCTGCATCTAATTTGTTTATTGGTAATGCTTCAGCATCCAATAGTATTCAAAATGTGACTGTCAGCCAAAACCGTCTTCGCGGTGGTGCTGCTGAAAACTTAGCATTTGAGAATGCTCATCAAATCACCGGTACTGTTACGATAAATAATAACTTCTTGAATACTAGTGCGGTTGGAATATTTATTCACGGTTCTACTATTTCGCATCAGCATTTTGCAATTAATAATAATTCATTTGAAAACACCAATACGGGTATTCGCTATGATGGCGCTACCTATAGCGGTACAGTCTGCCAAATCAATGCTCGCGGTAACTGGTGGGAACATGTTTCCGGTCCGACAACGACATGGAATCCATTAAACCCAACACCGTGTTCAGCAACTGCTTTTGGTGATGCTATCGTACAAAACGGTACATGTTCAAACGGTGACCAAAGCATGATCAGCTTTATCCCTTGGTGGACAAGCGGTACAGATGCTGCAAATGCTGTTCCTGCAACAGATGACGGTTGGCAACAACCAGCAGCAACAAATGTTCTTGCACGTGTTGTGCGTACAAATTCAGCAGGTACTTGGTTAAGTCAGCATGCAACTATTGATGCAGCAGGCGATGCAATTGCTGCTGATGGAGAACGTGTTATTGCCATCCAAGGTATTAAAGGTGCTCTTCCGGCTCCGGGTCTTGGTGATGCTTGGGGTGCATATTTCTCCGAGCAAGTTACATTCAATGGCAATGCGGGTAATTATATCAATAATGAATTCCGCGGTACAAGCATTAAAGCATATGATTGCAGTGCTGCTGCTATGAGAACATGGCATACATATTTGGCAACAACCAATAATGTTGATGGTCCTGTTCCAAGCGGTGACGGTGTGGTTTTAGCTCCGGCAGCTCCAATCAATGGTCAAAACCAAACAGGTTTCTATATTGATGGAACGCATCCGACAGGTACAAACGGTACTATGATTCGTAATTTCCGCATTCAGGGCTTTAGTACTGATAATGCTTCTCCAACAACTGTAACAACCGGACGCGGTATTCTTTTTGATCGCGTTGATAATGCCGTTGTGGATGTGTGCAGTGTTGAAGGATCTAATGCAGGTATCAACTTTGGTTCATTTGGTATTAACTTAGACCGCTGTACAGGTGCTAATATCACCAGTACCAATATTGGTCATAATAAAGATATATCTTCTTCATCATTGAACTTAAGTGGTGTTGGTATTCTCTTAGGTGACAGATCCTTGTCGAACACAACCTTTGGTCCGAACACAATCGGTGCAAGTGGTGCATCAGCATTCGCTACTGCTTTAGGTATGGGCGTAACGAACGGCAATAATATCATTCGCAATTGCGAGCGCGTTGGTATAACCGTTGGTTATGGAGGCGGACCTGCAAATCAAGGTTCTATGGGCGCAACAATATTGCGATTCAATACTATTCGTGGTATTCGTGATAGCAAAGGTACAGGAGGCGTTGCTGCTATTGCTGCAATTGTGGCTGATGCAACAGGCGGTTCACTTACTCTTACAAGTAATACCCTTGGTGGTAAAGGTTTACCAACCTCTACAGAATCTGATAATAATGTGGATATTGAACTTTTAACGAATGCGTTCACGTTCAGTGGTACGAATAATACTATCCGTGATTCTGCGCAAGTTGTTGATGGTGAGAACTATACTGTACGTTCCGTTTCAGGCGGTGCACGTGCAACAGAGCTTCGCACATTCTTCAACCCTGCTTCAGGTAATACATTCAGCCATGCTGCTATCTTAACAACAGATGCACGTGCACCTTGGGATTTCTCCGGCGCATTCAACCGTAATCAAGATATTGTTCCAATCGGCGGAACCGTTACGATTTACCGTGTTGCATCTGTACCGATGGCTAATACCTCAACGGTATTTTCTGCCGGCAGTGAAACATATAATAATGTTATCGAATTGCGCAATAATGCCGGTTGGGCTCTTGGTGAATTTGATCAATACTATGGTGAGAATCACTCATTCCAATCTACAACAGGCAGAATGCATCAAACTATTCTCGGTCCTGCAACTGCAAATACTTTGGATAATACATCAGCACATTTGATCTCTTCAACAGGTCCGGGTGCAGGTGTTGCTGTCACAGCAGACGGTGCAGAAAACAAATATATCCGTGGCGGTATCGTAATGCACGCAGTAGGTAATGGTCTTTATGGTCGTATCTCAACCGGTGCTGCTAACAAAGGCGATGTTTACTTGCAACGTGCAGCAGTTGGCGGTGATGCAGGTTTTGTTCAATTTGCTTATGGCGCAACATTCGGCACACAAGCATTGATAACAGGAACAGTACAAGAAGCAACAGGTAACAATAGCAATACAGATAAACTAACCATTATCAAAGCAGGTTTAGATGATGCTAATGATGATACCTATACAAATACAGCAGCTCAAGACCGCCGCACAGGTGTGTTCCAAGCAGGTAATGGTACAACATTTACACGTGAAACTGAGCCGACAGCACTTGCCGGTGGCAATAACGTATTGAGTATCACACCTAATCCGACAACAGGCGCAGATGTGACAGTCACATTCCGCGTTCCATTTGAAGGTATGGTTAAAGTAGCTCTTTACAATGCTTTAGGTCAGAAAGTAACTGATTTACGCAATGATGTTCTTACAACAGGCGTGTACTCAGCAAACTTCGATGTAAGCAATTTGGTTAATGGTCAATACTTTGTACGCTTTGAGACAGAATACTTCTCGATGACACAGCCTGTATCGGTCATGAAATAATCGTAACCCGCAAGGGTCAGACACAAAAGGCGTGGTACTTCGGTATCACGCCTTTTTTTATGTTCGATTTTCCATAAACCTATAAGGTTTCTAAAACCTTTTAAGTTTTGAATTTATTCATCACGCTGGCACTTTTGGCTTCTGTGTCGCTGCATTACGTCTTCTGTAACAGAGAAGGGGATGAAATCCGGTAACGATGTCATGATGATAGAATTTCTCCGTTTGCCACAACTCAAGAAGTGAGTGAAGAGGGTGAAATAATCTGCAAAAACAAAATGTAAAAAAATATGTGTTGCAACACACAAAAATTTCGTATATTCGCATTCAGAATGGGTACAATACTTCAACATAGAATAAGCCAAACAATGCCATTAACCGCTCATGCGGAGGCAATGCTGAATATTATAGTCTGTGCGGATTACTTCCGTCGTTCCAGCATAAGCATTTGTGAGAAGCATGGAATTTCATTTGTGCAATACAATGTGTTACGCATACTGAAGGGGGCATTTCCGGGAGGTCATCCCAGATGTGAAATCAAAAAACGATTGCTTGAACGCGGCACAGATATAACACGTCTTGTTGATAAGTTAGAAAGAATGGAACTTGTTGAAAGAACAAGAGATTTCGATGATAAACGCTTGTCTTTGACACGCATCACACAAAAAGGTGTGGATTTGCTTGATGAGATAAAACCGCTCATTGACAATTTTGATGAAGCACTTCAACATTATATCACTAAAGAAGAATGTTTGGAGCTTTCACGCCTCTGCGAAAAAATTTATGCACATGAATTGTAAAATTTTACAATATTGTGTGTTGCAACACGTTTTTGACCATGCTTTGACAAAATCACTTATCAAGAACGTCCATAAAAGCGTTGAGTGATTATAGAGATGAAATAAATTTTTTTTACAATATTATGTGTTACAACACTAATTTTTCACTTTTTATTGAGAGGTTCTCATGAAAAAATTCTTTGTTTTCTTTTTGTCGTTTATTGTAGCGGCATCTGCACTTAGTGCACAAACTACACGTTGGGAATTAGATCCTTCGCACAGCGAATTGGGCTTTAGAGCCAAACACCTTCTTATTGCCACAACAAAAGGCAAGTTCACTGACTATAAAGTAACCGTTTTGTCTGACAAAGCTGACTTCACAGATGCAAAAATTGAGGTAATTGCAAAAGTCAAAAGTATATTCACTGATAACAATGACCGCGATAATCACTTGCGCAGTGCTGACTTCTTTGATGCCGAGAAATATCCTGAATTAAAATTTGTCGGTAAATCCGTCAAAAAAGTTAGTGGTAATAAGTACAAAGTTACCGGTGACTTAACAATGAAAAATGTGACAAAAACGGTAACCCTTGACATGGAATTCGGCGGCGTAGTGAAAGATCCGTGGGGAAACACAAAAGCCGGCTTTACCTTAACCGGAGAACTTAACCGTTTCGATTATGGCTTGGCTTGGAACAAAGCAATCGAAACCGGCGGTTTAGTTGTTGATAAAATGATTAAACTTGATATTGAGATCGAATTAGGTAAAAAATAATCACTATACCATACTCATCAACAAAGAACATCGTCCCGAAAAGGACGATGTTTTTTTGTTTTAGCGCCATTTCATGCCGATTTGTTGCTAATGTTGGCAGATGCTTAGTCAGTAAATCCGTAATTTTGCTGTTCACTTTGGAAAACATCTATGTCATTTGAGCTGCTTAAAACACTCTGCGAAACACCCGGTGCACCCGGTTATGAACAAGAATTTGCTGCACTTATGTATCGAGAGTTACAACCGTTCGCGGATGAAATGTTCACCGACACTATGGGCAATGTCTATGCTGTAAAACGCGGCATAGCATCAACTCCTCGTACAATTATGATTGCCGCTCACATGGATGAGATTGCTTTTTTAGTACGTAGTATAGACGCTAACGGCTTTGTGAGCATCTATCCGCTTGGTGGTTTTACAGCGGCGCATTTGGTTGCACAACGTGTACATATTCATGGCACAGAAAAAATTGGCGGTGTATTTGGCACAAAAGCAGGTATGGCAGAATATTCGCCCGGAAAAGTTACCGATATGTTTATTGACACCGGTTTAGATGCTGCAATTGTCAAAGAGAAAATCCGCATAGGCGATGTTGTGACAATGGTTGGTCCCTTACAAGAAATGGGGAATTTTTTTACCGGAAAAACACTTGATGACCGTGTGGGCGTTTATGCTATGATTGAAGCATTTAAACGAATGACTCATAATCATGACACTATTGTTGCCGTGGCAACAGTCCAAGAAGAAGTAGGTATGCGCGGGGCAAAAGGAGCTGCATTTCGTCTCGAACCTGATATGGGTATAGCTTTAGATATCACAGTGGCGGGTGATGCTCCGGGGTCGGACAGTGCTATGTTCGGCGTGAAAATGGGAGAGGGCGTTGCCATAAAGTTGGTTGACCAAGTAGCTATATCACATCGGGGACTCGTGAATTTCTTCCGTAATCTTGCGCAAAAACATTCCATAAAACATCAATGGGAATTATTGCCTGCGGGAGGAACCGATGCAGGGGCAATGCAAATTGTCAAACGCGGCGGCATTCCTGTTATCACATTGTCCATTCCTAATCGCTATACACATACCGTGGTGGAATCATGCCATAAACAGGACGTCGAAGCAACAATAGCACTTTTAACTCATTTTATGGAATCTTCGCAAGACTTTATACCGTAACGTTTCAAAAAAACATATACAATAGTATGTGTTTCGTATTTTAATTTTGATTGTTTGATTATTTTTATTTGTTATCATGGCACTTACGAATCTTGATCCTATTTTATCCCTTTCAAAAAGACGAGGATTTGTTTTTCAATCATCAGAAATCTATGGCGGGCTCAATGGTTGTTGGGATTATGGTCCACTTGGTGTGGAATTATTGCGCAATGTGAAAGAAGCATGGTGGAAAGCTATGACATTCCGCGATGATATTGAAGGTATTGATGCCTCTATATTGATGCACCCGCGGGTGTGGGATGCCAGCGGTCATACGGCACAATTTTCCGATCCGATGATTGATAATAAAACAAGTAAATCGCGCCATCGTGCCGATAATTTAATTGAAGAATATATTGACCGTTTACGAAAAAAAGGAAAAAATACCGATGCGGATCGTATTGCCGCACGACTTTCTGCGGTGGAAGTTCTTTCTGATTATCATGCTATTATTGTGGAAGAAAAAATCCCCGATCCCGTAAGCGGCACCACAGATTGGACTGAAGTACGCAATTTTAATTTGATGTTTCAAACATATTTAGGACCGGTTGCCGATGAAAGTGCCGTAATTTATTTACGTCCGGAAACAGCCCAAGGTATTTTTG
>JAYRWZ010000536.1:0-2572 GCA_041917875.1 Chloroflexota bacterium
ATAGACACAAGGCATGACCCATGACAAAACTCCCAAGCCGAAAGCACTGAGCAATAATGTAGCCCATGAAGTATCAGCCGGTTGTTCATTGGTTGATTGTGCGGATGGTATTTCTTTTTTTGAAGTCGTAATTTCCTTTGCGGATTTTTCTTCTGATGCAGTGGCTGTTTGCGTTGTTATTGCAGTATCCGGATTTGCCGCTGTTGCTGCATCCGGGTTGTCAAGGACGGTTATGTCCACAGTACCGATATAATCGTCGGGAGGGATGCAACTTGCGGTATCGCATAATTGCATGGAAGATGTAATTTTGATTTGATACTTACCGGGCTTGGTTGAAGGTTTTACACGCAATGGAATATCGAAAGTGACCGTTCCTTCATAGGATTCTGTTTCCATTTCAAAACCGGCATCAGAATGATTTTTTCCTTTGGGGTCTTTAATCGTACCGTCGAATTGCACAAGTGCTTTGGGTTCTACGGAAAATAAAGTGGTGCTGGGTCCTATGCCGTCGGCATTCAATTGTTCGCGCTGCGGATATGTATGCCAGTGTTTGTCCAATCTCAAGATGAACTTCGCCGATGCTGTTTCGCCGGCTTTTACCGAAATGGAGGTTGGATTCATCGTCACAGTGGCGTGACGCTTTCTTTCTATTGCCGATGCGGTCATTGTAAAGATAACCACGCATACCAGCATTACACTATACCATAAACGATTCATATCTGTAAAACGGTTAAATGATTGTTATTCAAGGAAAAACCATGACGGATAAGCAAACCGCCGAAGCAGATACCTTCCTAACATATATTCAAAAATAGTGCTTAATTGTTCTATGAAGCAAAAAACTGCGTTTAAGCAATGAATGGTTCTAGGTGTCGCCGAAGTTCGCTATAGGGCATACTGCCGCTTTGTCGCCATTCTTGTTTGCCTTTTTTGAATAAGAGCAATGTTGGTATAGAACTGATGCCGAAATGTTGTGCTATGGCGGGTTTTTCATCAATATTGACTTTGACAACGGTGAGTTTGCCCGAAAAATCCTTTGCTATTTGTTTGATCGTTGGCGCAATTGCATGACACGGCGCACACCAATCAGCCCAAAAATCTATTAGAACCGGTTGTTCATGGGTGTGCAATAAATCATGCAATGAGCGGGGTAAAGTCGTTTCCATACTATGACAAAATTGTTGATAGCTGTGACAAGCGTTCTGCAGCTTTATGCAGAGTGTCATCGTGTTTGCAAAAACAAAAACGTAATAGTCGGCTTCCTATTTCGGGACTATGGTAAAAGCTCTCGGGCGGAATAGCAGCCACCCCCAGCTCAGTAATCAATTTTTTGGCAAATTCTGCGCTCGGCAAATGCGTAATACCAGCTATATCACACAGGATAAAATAGCTTCCCGAGGGCTTGTACGGTTGCAAGCCCAATCGCTCCAAAACAGAAAAAAGATAATCTCGTTTTTTTTGTAAATCAAGAGCAAAGTTACGATATGTGATGTCATCTGCGCCCAAAGCGGCGGCGGCGGCATATTGAAACGGTGTTGCACTCGCAAATACCACAAATTGATGAATGCTGCGCAAAGCCCTTTGAAAATCTGCCGAGCCGATTGCCCAGCCGATTTTCCAACCTGTGGCGGTAAATGTTTTGCCCATACTGCCTATGCGTACCGTTTTGTCGGTCATGGACGGTAATTTTTGCATAGGTACATGGGTTATACCATCATAGACGCAATGCTCATAGACCTCATCACAAATGGCAATAGTATGATATTCATTGCATAATTCCGCAATAAATTGTAATTCCTGTAAAGAAAAAACCGTTCCTGTCGGATTATGGGGTGTATTGATAATTATTGCTTTTGTTTTGGGCGAAAATGCCTGCGCTAATTCCATTGGATTAAAACTGAAATGCGGCGCATGGAGTGTAACGGCGACAGGAATGCCCCCCGCCATGCGTATTGCGGGGCAATATGAATCATAATATGGCTGAAATACGATGACCTCATCGCCGGGATTAACAAGTGCCAATATGCTGCACAATATTGCTTCGGTGGCACCGGAGGTTACCGTAATTTCATCATCGGGATCGAAGGATAATCCATACCAATGTACGGCATGACGCGCTATGGCATGGCGCAATATTCTTTCTCCGATGCCAATGGAATATTGATTTTTTCCTTGCTGTATGGCTTCAATGGCGCATTGCTTGAGAGAATCGGGCGTGTCATAATCGGGGAAACCCTGCCCCAAATTTACGGCATCATGCTTCCGTGCAAGCATACTGATTTCTGAAAATATAGAAGTGCTCATCCCTTGGGTACGTAATGCAAAACTATGGTTCATATTGTGCAAAGTGAAAGTGTCGAAAACCGTAATATTTGAAATTAGGATTGCAAATTACATATTTAAGCCGAAATATACGTGGGAATAGTGTTGTTTTTTTGTTTATGTGAAGTACATAGTGCCGAGTAAAAAATGATTCTATCTGCTGTATAGGTTTTGTATAGGTCTGTTTTTTGTAAGTCATTGTTATATATATATATTCGACATCATATTTGTGCATATAATCGTATAACCG
>JAYRWZ010000537.1:0-10759 GCA_041917875.1 Chloroflexota bacterium
CGGCAAACAAGAGAAAATATACCGTTATTGTCGTCGGAACAGGGCTTGCGGGTGCAGCCGCAGCTGCATCATTAGCTGAGTTAGGATATAAAGTCCTATGCTTTACTTATCACGACTCCCCTCGACGTGCTCACAGTATAGCAGCGCAAGGAGGAATAAATGCAGCAAAGAATTATCAAAATGACGGTGACAGTGTACATCGTTTGTTTTATGACACCATCAAAGGCGGCGATTTTCGGGCACGTGAGGCAAATGTCCATCGTTTAGCCGAAGTAAGTCTCAATATCATAGATCAATGCGTTGCCCAAGGTGTGCCGTTTGCGCGTGAGTACAGCGGATATTTATCCAATCGTTCCTTTGGCGGTGCTCAAGTGTCAAGAACATTTTATGCACGTGGTCAAACGGGTCAGCAATTATTGATTGGTGCATATTCTGCACTTTCCAAAATGGTCGGTTCCGGTGCCGTAACACTCTTCACCCGCAAAGAAATGATGGACTTAGTACTTGTTAATGGTCATGCACGCGGTATTGTGACTCGAGATTTAGCGACCGGCAAGGTTGAAAGCTTTGCTGCCGATGCAGTTTGTCTTGCAACGGGCGGTTACAGCAATGTGTTTTATTTATCCACCAATGCTATGGCATGCAATGTTACTGCTGCTTTCAGAGCATATAAAAAAGGTGCGGGTTTTGCTAATCCTTGTTACACTCAAATTCATCCTACATGTATTCCTGTGAGTGGTGATCATCAATCAAAGCTCACGTTAATGTCAGAATCGCTGCGAAACGACGGGCGTATTTGGGTACCCAAAAAACAAGGTGATAATCGTCCACCGAGTGATATACCGGAACATGAAAGAGATTATTATCTTGAGCGCAAATATCCGAGTTTTGGTAATTTGTCACCTCGCGATATTGCTTCGCGCAGTGCCAAAGAAGCATGCGATGACGGAAGAGGAGTAGGTCCCGGCGGGCGTGGTGTCTATTTAGATTTTACTGATGCCATCAGCCGGCTCGGCGAGAAAGCCATCAGTGCTCGTTATGGTAATTTATTCGATATGTATCAACAGATTACCGGTGAGAACCCATACAAAGTACCTATGAGAATTTATCCTGCCCCTCATTACACTATGGGAGGTTTATGGGTGGATTACAATCTTATGAGCACTATTCCCGGTTTGCATGTTTTAGGTGAAGCTAACTTCTCAGATCATGGAGCGAATCGTTTGGGAGCAAGTGCTCTCATGCAAGGTCTTGCTGATGGTTATTTTGTTATTCCTTACACCATCGGCGGATATCTGGCTGAAGCAAAACAATCTGCTGTCAATACTGATATGACTGAGTTTAAACTTGCTGTGAAGCAAACTGAAGAACAGATTGCTAAGTTACTTTCTATCAAAGGTAAGCGATCACCTACATCATTCCACAGAGAATTAGGGTTGTTAATGTGGGATAAATGCGGAATGGCAAGAAATGAACAAGGACTTAAGCAAGCTATAGAAAAAATTCCTGCTATTCGCGAAGAATTTTGGCAAAATGTGAATGTTCTCGGCGATGCTGCTAATGTCAATCAGTCGCTTGAACTTGCAGGTAGAGTCGCAGATTTTCTTGAGTTTGGTGAGATGATGTGTCATGATGCTTTGCATAGAAATGAAAGTTGCGGAGGTCATTTCCGTGAAGAATACCAGACAGAAGACGGGGAAGCCAAACGCAATGACGATGAGTTTGCTTATGCCGGAGTTTGGGAATATACCGGAGTAGGTAAAAAGCCCAATCTTCACAAAGAACAACTTGCTTTTGAAAATGTCAAACTTGCAACAAGGAGTTATAAATAATGAATTTAACATTGCATATATGGCGACAGGAAAATACGACAACAGAGGGTAAATTTGCTACCTATCGTGTTGAAGAAATTAGCCCTGATATGTCGTTTCTTGAGATGCTTGATGTTCTTAATGAACGTTTAATCAACAAAGGTGAAGTGCCTGTCGAGTTTGAACATGATTGCCGTGAGGGCATTTGTGGCACCTGTTCACTCATGATTAATGGTGTGCCGCATGGACCGGAAAAAGGTACAACGACATGTCAATTGCACATGAGAAAGTTTAAGGATGGTGATGAGATAACTATAGAACCTTGGAGAGCTAAGGCATTTCCCGTTCTCAAAGACTTAGTGGTTGATCGCAGTGCATTTGACCGTATCATTCAAAAAGGCGGCTATATATCCGCAAATACGGGTAATGCTCCCGATGGTAATGCAATTCCGATTCCTAAACCCGATGCCGATTGGGCTTTCGAAGCCGCAGCATGTATTGGCTGCGGTGCATGCGTTGCCGCATGCAAGAATGCCTCTGCAAGTCTTTTTGTGGCAGCTAAGGTCACACATTTGGGATTGTTGCCTCAAGGACAGCCGGAACGCTATTTGCGTGTTACAGCCATGGTAGAACAAATGGATCATGAAGGATTTGGGTCTTGCACTAATACGTATGACTGTGAAGGTGCTTGTCCTAAACAAATCAGTGTTCGTAATATAGCGCGTATGAATCGCGATTATCTTAAAGCAAAACTAATGGGTAACTAGTTTTTCGAACAAATGAGCGGTTTGTGATTTTTTCACAAGCCGCTTTTTTTTCTCCTTCCTTTTCAGTAAATTGTTAAAAGTTCGTTGTAGTAAACTTCGCAAAAACGTATTCAAATGCACATATTTATATCAGTAATGTGCATCATTCTATTAATCACTACCGTCCATGAAAGGTGTATTGGCATGAATATTAAGCATTTGCTGCCATTGTTCATCTTCTGTTTTTTTACAATTGAGTTAATTGCTCAAGATACGGACTTTGCGCTTTCCGATCCATTACAACCGGGTAAGGTAATGTATCCGTCTTTTATCGGAGCAGAAATAGCAATGGGACAAAGCATACAGCAAGGGGACTTGAGAGCCGAGTTTTGCGATTGTTTGCCCTTTAAAGATGGCAGAGGCTTGCGTTTCGATATAGGTGGTAAATGGGAGAGTTATATAAGTAATCGCCTTTCTTATGGATTTGGCTTCGGGTTCTCCTACACCACGAATTCTTCGGCGTATCAAGAAGTTTCTGATTATCAATTCATAGATAATGGGAATATTATTGCTACGGTTCCTGTTCGAACGCAGCAAACGATGAACACTTCATTTTCGGCGGTTACATTTAGCCCTTTCATCAAAATTTATCCCCTGAAGCGTTTTTGGTTTCGCATTGTCCCGCGCATTGAATATGTCGTGGGAAGCACCCAAGAACAGACTTTAGATTTGCTTCAGAGGAAAGCAGTCAATAGAGACGGTAATGAGTTTGAGTTGTCTTTCGACGTTACTGATCCAAAACTCGCAAACAAAAAAGTTACAACAACGCGTGCAACTATACAAAACAGTGAGTTTGCTTCTTTACAAGCACTTCAGCTTGCACTTGTACCCTCAATTGGCTTTGATTTCAGAATAGGCAGTAAAGTGGTGATTTCTCCTAATGTTCAATTAAATATACCATTTACGAGTTATTCTACCCGATCTGAAACTTTCAAAATTTGGGGATGGCAAATTGGTCTTGATGTCAAATTTCGGCTTGGAAAGTCTATAATGACGCCCGCTAAAAAATAGACAATTTTTCTTAAAGAAAAAAATATTTATCAGATATTTGGCAATGAATAGAGAAATACCGTAATTTTATCTTTTGATATTATACAATAAATAGTAAGTACACAGTTTTTTCATTATCTGGAGTTAGGGGTCTGCCCATGAAACAAGTGCGTCTCTTTATCTTGACATCAGCGATGGTCTGTTTGATGTTTTCGCCGATGGTGTCCAAATCAACACCACTTTCGCTATTGGTTAAAGCCATTCATGAATCGCAAGTCACCGCTGTAAAGCCTGAACTATTCCTTATGGCTGCTATCATAACAGAACCGCCGCAATCGGCAATGGAAGAAGATGAAAATGTCAATATTCTCAATACTGACAAGATTCGCATCATCAATTTGGGTAAGGTAATCAATCATGACAATGTTGACTACGCGCCTACGGTGAGTGCTGACGGTAAAACATTGTTCTATGTGAGTAATCGCCCCGGTAGTATAAAAAAATCCAGTGGTGATCTATCACATGACTTTTGGGCTTCAAAAAAAGCATCCAACTTGGACACAAACTTCTCAGATCCATACAATATTGATTTGGAATCTAAGTTCGGAGATTTGAGCGTAAATACCACTCTCAATGAAGGAGCTGCTTCGATTGCCGCTGATCGTCAGACATTGGTATTTACAGGTTGTAACCGCTCTGATGGTTTGGGCGATTGCGATTTATATATCACCGAGATTGATGGTGACAAGTGGTCAAAACCGAAAAACCTCGGTAAAAATGTCAATTCCTCTGCATGGGATTCTCAACCTTCTATTGCACCTGACAAAAGTCGCATTTATTTCAGTTCAAATAGACCGGGACCAAATGGCTCCGATAATTTTGACATTTGGTACTCCGATTATGATTTCGATCTTGAGGATTGGAAGCCGGCTGTGAATCTGACCAGCATCAATACAAGCGACCGTGAAAGAGCACCTTTCATTGCTGCTGATAATACAACACTCTTTTTCTCATCAGACGGCCACTCTCCTAATCTTGGCGGACTCGACTTCTATAGTACGACCAATGACAATGGCAAATGGAGCAAGCCACAGCATCTTGGTACACGCTTGAACACATCCGAAGATGAAGAGTTTATCACACTTCCTGCATCCGGTGATGTAATCTATTTTTCAAGCCGCCGCTCTGATTTGAAAGGATACCAAGGCAGCTTGGATGTATTCATGGCTTTTGTACCATCATTCTTTAAAGCCGTCATTCTTTCCGGCGTTGTTCTCGATGAATGTACAGATGAGAATATTCCTGCAAGTATTTCCGTTCGTAATACTGTCACAGGTAAAGTATTCAAAGACACACTGAACACAAGTTCAAAAAAAGAATTTCAGTTGATTATTTCCAATACGGACTTCGGTAATCCTAAAGATTCAATCAAAGCAGCTGATTTTGAGATTATTGCCTCGAACCCAACCTATGGCGAAACGAAAAAAGTAGTTACCATAGACAAACCAAAGCAAACTAAAGATCGCAAAAAAGCCGAAGAGAAAAATGAAGTAAAAGTGACATTGAAACTTGGTCAAAGACCTGTCATCGGCGCTGAGATGGAGTTTTCAGACTTTATTAAACGCGCTTCCAAAAAAGACCCGTCACTCAGTAATTGGAAGGGATTGGTCATGGAGGAAGTCAAAACTCGTGAATTGTATCCTTTGCTCAACTATGTGTTCTTTGACGAAGGATCAGCCGAGTTTCCAAAACGATATATTATGTTTGATAATGCCGGAAAAACGGCTTCTTTTACTGACGAAGCTATCCCCGGCGGTACATTGGAAAAGTACTATAATGTTCTTAATATCTATGGTTATCGCCTTAAAAAATATCCGAATGTAAAAGTTGAAATTCTTGGCTGCTTCGATAATGCTATGCCAACGGAAAAAAGCATGGACTTAGCTCAAAAACGCGCGGATATTGTCTATAATTATCTGAAAAATATTTGGGGAATTGCTGAAAGTCGCTTAACGAAAAAAGCGCAAGGTTATTCGAAGTTAGCTTCCAGAACAGGTGACCCTGATCCGCAAAGCAAAACCTATGCAATGGTTGAAAACAGACGCTCTGAACTTTGGTTCTCAGGTGATCCTGAAGATGTATGGCAGGTTATGAAACCAATTCTTGATATTGATCCAAAGATTTTCCCTTCACCGCTTGAAATGAACTTTACCATGAAAAATGGTATTGAAGAAGAGCTTGTGGCTGCGCGCCGAATCGAAGTGAAACGTGGTGGTCAGGCATGGAATACACTTTCCAATGTAGGCCTTTCTGAACCAACTGCGAAATGGAATTGGGAAAATGTAAAAGCGGATGAATTGTCGGAAACAGTCACAGATGAAACACCATTTGAAGCACGCCTCATTGTTACAAGTAAACGTGGTATGGAATGTATTTCTGACCCTATTTCAATTAAGGTGAAAATCGTAAATTACACTAAAGACAAAATTCCGACAGATGGTACATTCACAAGAGAAAAATATAACCTTATTCTATTCCCATTCGATAGGTTCGATGCAGGGCCTTTCAATGAAAGAATCTTGAAGGAATTTGTGTATCCGAGATGTGCTTCTGATTCTAAAATTGGTGTCGATGGGCACACCGATGTTGTTGGTATGTTCGATTATAATCAAAAATTGTCAGGCAGACGCGCTGAAACGGTTAAATCAGGTATAAATTCGTTCACGGGAGGGAAATACAATACACTTGATTCTAAGGGTGATGGTGAGGAAAACCCTCTCTTTGACAATTCATTACCCGAAGGTCGTATGTATAACCGTACTGTACAGATTAATATTTCAACGCCTATCAAAGACGAGTAAAAAATTGTTACGCTGAATGTTCATGACCCTATTGTGGATTGCAATAGGGTTTTTTTATTCAACAAAATAGGTGAAGAATGAGCGATTTATTGATAAAATGGGTTGTAAATGCTGCGGCATTGCTGATTGGTGTAAAGGTATTGAATGGTGCAGAAATTAAGGGATTTGGTACCGCTATGATTGTAGCTGCCATCATCGGTGTATTAAATGTGTCGCTCAAACCAATACTTTCATTCTTTTCTTTTCCAATAATTCTCTTATCTTTGGGCTTGTTTACATTAGTGATAAATGCAGGGATTATCATGATAGCGTCTGCAATATCGGAAAATTTTCGAGTCGGATCATTCTGGAATGCTTTGATAATCGGTGTAATACTGAGCATAACCAATACAATCGTTAATTCTATTATTGACTAATATATTCAAAGAGTTATGAGTACTGTACTTTCATCTCCATCGCAGCAAGTGTGGATGCGCACCATCATCATTTGTTTGTCGGCATGTGTCCTTTCCATTTCAGCCGTGAGTTGTGATTCTGTCACCGATACCGTTGCAGATATCGTTATGTCACCATCTGACGATAAAAGACTTGGTGATCAAATTGATTCTCAGATTCGCAATACTCCCAACGAGTATCCATTGCTAAACAGTGCCTCAGCGAATGCTTATGTGCAAACAATGGTCAATGAGTTAATTAAGGCACCGGAAGTCAAATATCGCGATTTGTTTGCCTATAAAGTTGAAGTTATACGCGATGATAAGACAATCAATGCCTTTTGTACTCCGGGTGGGTATATCTACGTTTATACCGGTTTGATGAAGATGCTTGATAATGAAGCAAGCTTAGCCGGAGTGATCGGACATGAGATTGCGCATGCAGAGCGTCGTCATTCGGCGAAACGTATGGTAAATGCGTATGGTGTATCGCTTTTATTGTCTGTGGCTTTGGGTAGAGATCCGTCGCAGTTAGAATCGTTGGTGGGTAATCTCTTCGGTAACTTGGCACTATTGAAAAACTCGCGTGATGACGAAACAGAATCAGATGCGGACTCATTTTCCTATTTGCGATCAACCAATATATGGTATGCCGGTGGTGTTAAGTTTTTCTTCGAGAAAATCCAAGAGCAGAGTTCAAGTACAGCAATCGAACGATTGTTGTCTACTCATCCATTGCCGAGCGATAGGGTGCAAGCAGTAAATGAAATGATACAAAAGGCAAATTTACCGGCACCTACGGAGGCAACGTTACGCAGTACTCCGTATAAAGCATTCCTCAAGACTTTGCCTTAATTTTCATTCTTACGTTGTTAATTCGTCTCATAGCCGTATTTTTGTATGTTTTTTTCACACATGGAGTAGTATGAGTACATATATTGTCAATCCGGTTGTAGTACGGATGAAAGAATCGTCCAAAGGTAGCATTTACCAATCAATCGTAGCAATGGGCTTACGTTCTCGTCAAATTAACGATAATATCAAAACCCAACTGCTTGCACGCATGGAACATGTGGAAACTGATCAAGATGAATCAGAGGGACCTAACTATGACAAAATGGCAATCAGTCGTGAGTTCGACATTCTTGCAAAGCCGACATTTTTGGCAATGAAAGAAATTCACGATGGAAAATTGTCTTTCAAAATGCCGGACGCAAAAGCATAATAAATATCAGATGTTTTGGTGATTTAGGATGTATTATGTGCCAATTCCTTGGAAATCAAGAAATACAATCATGAAAGTCTCTACGGTCACTTTAATCCCGGTATAAAATGATTTCACATAAGCCATTGGGAAATAACCTGATGGCTTTTTTGTTTTTATGGTGCCTATGAAAGAATCACTTCAAGGAAGAAAAATTCTCTTAGCCGTAACAGGCAGCATCTCCGCCTATAAAGCACCGCTGCTTGTTCGTGAATTCGTAAAAAATGGTGCGGAGGTCCGTGTTGTAATGACAGAGTCGGCAAAGAAATTTGTAACACCGCTTGCTCTGCAAAACACAAGTAAAAACAATGTCATTATTGATATGTTCGATGATTCTATTCAAGAACACGGCTCATGGCATATTCATCTTGCCCAATGGTGTGATTGTTTGCTTATTGCTCCTTGCTCTGCGACAACTTTGGCGCGAATTGCTCATGGTTTGGCAGACAATGCGCTTACAGCTTTGGTATTGGCACTTTCCAATGCTCCATGCTATATCTTTCCTGCAATGGATACCGATATGTGGTTGCATCCCGCCACACAGAATAATTGTGCTGTCGTGCGTAGTTTTGGCTATGATATTATAGAGCCGGCTCATGGTGAATTGGCTTCGGGACTAATTGGCATCGGCAGATTGCCCGAGCCATCGGAAATAGTAAGTGTTATTGCTCAAAAATTAGAAACACAGAAAGTACACACACGTGCTTTGAAGGGAAAAAAAATACTTATCACAGCCGGACCGACGTATGAACGTCTGGATGCAGTAAGATTTATCGGTAACTTCTCAACGGGGAAAATGGGATTTGCCTTAGCTGAATATGCAAAGCATAATGAGGCAGAGGTGATACTCATTGCAGGACCTGTGGCTCTCATGGCATCGCCGAAAATACATCGGATTGATGTGGAAAGTGCCGAGCAAATGTATGCAGCGGTTTGCGATAACTTCCCAGCCGCGGATATAGCAATTTTTGCTGCTGCCGTTGCGGATTACACTCCTTTGCAGCCTGCAGCTCATAAACTAAAAAAGGAACACTTGGGCGAAACGCTTTCTGTGTCATTGAAGCAAACACAAGATATATTAGCTTGGGCAGGTAAGAATAAAAAACATGGGCAATATATTGTCGGATTTGCTTTAGAGACCGACAATGACCTAGAGCAAGGCAAAGGAAAGCTCAAAAGAAAACAATGTGATATGATTGTAGTGAACAATGCTTTAGCAAAAGACAGCGGATTCGGGTCAGATTATAATACAATAACGATTGTGAAAAACAATGACCATGTTTCACCCTTTCCGCCTATGTCTAAACGTGAATGCGCAAAAGTAATTTTTGAGTCAATCATGAAAGAAAATTAGAACGATGGCGAACTCTGAGAAATTTATAGAAAAAATTAGGCAGTTAAATAGTCTGTTGCAAATAGAGTCGGCAGAGATTTCGTATGCAAATGAGAATATAAATGAATATTCCTTGCGCAGTGAAGTACTTGTTCATCACAAAAAAATTGGGACCGTTTTACTGTATTACAGTCCCAAGAAACAAAGATTTAAAGCCGATATTTCTTCCATTAGCAACGATGCGATCTATGATATATTGGCACAGAATATTGATGAAATCATTGAAAAAATGCCGAAAAAAGCAATAAACAAAACCGCCGTTATTGCAAAAGAATTGTATGCTTATGTGGATGGATCTTTCTGTAACACAATAATCTCATACGGTGCGGTTATCCTTCGGGGAGGAAGCATTGAAGCTCAGTTTTCCGGTAAGGTTTTGGAGCCCGATTATCAACATGCGCGGCAAGTAGCGGGAGAACTAATGGCTGTGGGCAAAGTTGTTCAGTGGTGTCTTGCTCAACAACAGAATCGGATTGCAATCTACTATGATTATGAAGGTATTGAGCATTGGGTAACAGGTAAATGGAAAGCAAAACAATTGCTCACGCAACGCTATCGAGATTATGTGCAAAAAAGCGGAGTTTCCATTCAATGGGTAAAAGTGGCTGCCCATACCGGAGATTATTGGAATGAATATGTTGATCAATTAGCTAAACAAGCTGCATTATTATAGGAGTATCTATGAATAACACACATCAAATTGTTGAAAGAGTCGCTGAACTTTCACGGTTGTCTTTCAATGATCAAGAAATGAACATCTTCGAAGAGCAGTTCGGAAAAATCTTGAATTATATTCGAACGATAGAGAATTATGATTTGAGTGCTGTCGAACCTTTGTCCCATATTGTGACAAATCAGACTTCACAAAGAGAAGATATAGCGGCTCCGTGTTTAACCGTTGATGAAGCATTGGCAAATGCTCCAAAACGTAATGAAACATTTTTTAAGGTACCGAAAGTACTTCAGAAATAAGTTTCTCAGCTTGGATTAAACGCTTGCTCATATAACGGTTCTGCGGTGATTGTGTCCGAAATGCGACCATCGGCGTAATAGATTGCACCAAGTTTACCAATGAAACGTGGCGTTAAACGATTAAGACCGGTTAACTGTTTTCCGATACTTTGAAAATGCAAAGCACCGGGACCGCAAAGGATCATTGATCGAATTTCGGGAATATTCATTATTGAATTGAAGTCCATA
>JAYRWZ010000538.1:0-3151 GCA_041917875.1 Chloroflexota bacterium
AGGATGAACAAAAAAAATCCCTCATGAATTATCATAAGGGATTATACAAACATAATATTTTTCTAAAATATCTTATTCAAATTGTTTATAATTATCATTAAATAAACCAACAAGATGTTGAGCTTTTGCATCATACGCTGCTTTATCTTCCCATGTATTGCGCGGATTTAAAATCTCATCCGGGACTCCGTCACATGAAGTTGGGATAGAAAGATTAAAAAATGATTCGGTTTCAAACTGTACATTATTTAATTCTCCGGTAAGCGCAGCACGTAACAAAGCACGTGTATAAGCAATTTTCATACGTTTACCGACACCGTATTCGCCACCGCTCCAACCGGTATTGACCAACCAAACGGTTGCGCCATGTTCATTAATTTTATCACGTAATAAGTTAGCATATACCTTAGGATGATGTACCATAAACGGTGCGCCAAAACATGTAGAGAATGTTGCGCTCGGCTCTTTTACTCCTGCTTCAGTTCCTGCAACTTTAGCGGTATAGCCACTCAAGAAATGGAACATTGCCTGCTCAGGTGTTAACTTAGCAATCGGTGGCATCACGCCAAAGGCATCGCATGTTAAGAAGAAAATATTTTTCGGATGACCACCTTGATTGGAATCTACGATATTGTCCATCATTGAGCGTGAATAGCTGGCGCGTGTGTTCTCGGTGATAGACGCATCGTCATAGTTGATGGCACGTGTTTCCGGATCGAGAACAACATTTTCAAGAATAGTACCGAATTTTTTTGTCATGCCATAGATAATCGGCTCTGCTTCTTCCGATAGATTGATCACTTTAGCATAGCAACCACCTTCAAAGTTGAAAGTGCCGTCATTAGTCCATCCATGCTCATCATCACCAATCAACGGACGCTCTACGTCTGTGGACAATGTGGTTTTGCCTGTGCCTGACAAACCGAAGAACAATGCAGTATCACCTTCGGAAGTTCCAATATTTGCCGAGCAGTGCATGGACATTACGCCCTTCAAAGGAAGAAGATAATTAAGAACGGTAAAGATAGATTTTTTGATTTCGCCGGCATATTGCGTGCCACCGATAATTACCAATTTTTGTGAGAAATCAAGTATGATGAACGCATCGGAACGAGTGCCGTCAATGTCGGGATTAGCTTTGAAATTCGGCGCATGCAGGACGGTAAAGCCGGGTTCAAAATCAGCGAGTTGCTCGGCATTAGCTTCAATAAACATATTTTTTGCGAACATATTATGCCAAGCATGTTGTGTAATCACACGTACCGGCAAACGGTGATTGTCATCGGAACCTGCAAAACAATCAAGCACATATAAATCAGCACCTTGCAAATATCCGGCAATACGATTTTTCAAGCTGTTGAACTTTTCTTGAGGAAATGGTTTATTGACTTTTCCCCACCATACATGGTCTTTGCTTGTTGATTCTTCCACCACAAATTTATCATTGGCACTACGCCCTGTATGTGGTTTTGTGTTGGTAACAAGTGCCCCATATTGCGAAAGCTCTCCTTCTTGGAAACTAATCGCATGTTCATATAAAGCAGAGGTAGAAAGATTGTAATACACCTCTCCAAGATTATAGAGACCGATGGCTTGTAATGACTGGAGGATTTCTTCCATACTTTTCATATCAACTCTTTGTATAATGAATGAATTTGCGCTCACACGCAGTGTTTTGGAATGCAAATATCGGTGTTTTAGCTGTGATAATAGGTGTTAAAAGTCAAGAATGTCAATGATTATGTTGTTATATGACTTTTTCATCACAGCGAAATACATACAAACCTGCGATTGTTCTTCGTAATTTCGTTGGCAAAAATTTGACATTTCACTAACTGAATCATGTTTCTTCAACCATGAACACACATCACTTTCATTTAGCAATGCTTCCCATTGAAGAAGTTTATCTTCATGAAGAAACAGACTCTTTTCGCGTGGCAAAGCTCAAAAAGAGAATCGAAACATCTGGGATTTTACGCAATCCGCCCATTGTTGCCAAAATGGATGGCGGATATGTTATTCTCGATGGTGCTACACGCACTACATCACTCAAAGAAATAGGTGCATCTCATATTTTAGCGCAAGTCGTTCATTATGGGGAACATGGTATTGATGTAGAAACATGGAATCATATACTGCCCGATATGAGCGATGCTGATATTGTTCAGACAATCGGATCCATTCAAGGGCTTCGACTTACGGAGTCCAATCATCAACAAGCAGATGACTTGCTTTTGAAGCGTCAAATTGCCGGCTATATTTACTGCTCCCCCTCTACATCAATGATTATAGAAACCGATACGGCTCTTGGTCCCATGACATCCTTACTTAGGACAATTGTGGCAACATATAAAAAGCATGGTGAAATCTATCGCCTTGCACAAAATGATCTCGAACACATTATTGCGAAAAGAACGGAGCACTCCGCCGTTATGGTCTTCCCGCGTTTCACACCTGATGAAATACGCACGATCGCGCAATCAGAACAAAAACTGCCCGCCGGTATCACACGCCATATCATACCCGGACGGGTGCTTAATGTTAATATTCCGCTCGATTGGCTTATCGGTGCGGGTACAACAGCCGAAAAAACACAATGGCTCGACGCTTGGCTCTCTGCTAAAATTGTGGATAGCAAAGTCCGCTACTACCATGAACCTGTCTTCATTTTTGATGAGTAAAACATGTCCGATTTCTTTGCCCACTCTGCGTGACATATGGGCATCATCCGCAACTTTACTCATATTATTATCCGTAATTTTGTAACAATATCATTATTTTTTTCTATACTTTCTATGAGTTCTCAGCATAAAATTACTAACGCTTTACTCAGCGTTTCCGACAAAACAGGCATCGTGGAATTGGCACAAGAGCTTCATTCTCTGGGCATCAATATTATCTCGACGGGTGGCACCGCAGCTTTGTTGTCACAGCAAGGTATTCCCGTCAAAAGCGTTTCTTCCATAACTGATTTTCCCGAAATTATGGATGGACGAGTAAAAACATTACATCCGAAAATTCATGGCGGTTTATTAGGTGTATTAGACAATGAAGAACATCGTAGTGCAATGGAATATCACGGTATTGAATCAATAGATTTAGTAATCATCAATTTATATCCCTTTGAAAAAACAGTACAGAACCCGCAGTC
>JAYRWZ010000539.1:0-14030 GCA_041917875.1 Chloroflexota bacterium
CATCAAAAGGGTCGGGACACCAAATCGAATATTTACAGGAACTTCGGTATGCCTAATCCGGAAGGATACAGAAAAGCATTAAGAGTCCTCAGATTGGCAGAGAAGTTCAATAAACCGGTAATATGCTTACTTGATACACCCGGCGCATACCCCGGCATTGAAGCCGAGGATCGCGGTCAAGCTCAAGCTATCGCTGAGAACTTACTCGTTATGTCAAAATTGACCGTGCCCATCATTATTGTTGTCATAGGCGAAGGAGCATCCGGCGGAGCACTAGGCATTGGCATTGGCGATAGAATACTTATGCTGGAAAACGCTTGGTATTCTGTTATTGCGCCTGAAAGTTGTTCCAGTATTTTGTGGCGCAGCTGGGATTACAAAGAGCAAGCCGCTGAGTCTTTACGATTAACTGCTCCTGACTTATCTGCAATGGGTATTGTGGACGATATAGTCATAGAACCTGTTGGTGGAGCACATCGTTCACCCCAAATTATGTTTGCATCACTCTCCGATATACTATATTCAGAAATCAACAAACTTTCTACTTTATCATTAGATGAGCTGATTGCTGCACGTAGGAAAAAATTCTATGCGATGGGGGTATGGAATGAATAATATTCCTCTTAAAAAAATTACATTAAACAACTATTTATTATCCATTTTATTCACTTACTGTTATGATGAACGATAACGAAATTCCTTTCGGCAATGATAATAATGCCGAAACTGAAAACAATGCCCGGGGTAAAGACAGAAAATCGTCTCATGCCAATTCTTCCAACTACTCTAATGAGTCGAATGATACCACACAGCCGAACAATGATTCGTTAGGTAATCGTTTCTATGATTCTCAAAGGGAGAGAACCTATTCAACGCAATATCCGCATGACGGACAGTACAATCAAAGGCAAGGTAATTACAGACAAAATAATTACAACCGCGACGGACAACAGCAAGGTAATTACAGACAAAATAATTACAACCGCGACGGACAACAACAAGGTAATTACAGACAAAATAATTACAACCGCGACGGACAACAAGGTAATTACAGACAAAATAATTACAACCGCGACGGACAACAGTTTCGTCACAGAGGTAACAATTTCCAAAGGAATAACCCTCGTAACAGACCTGCTGCTCATTCTCCAAGGTTTAAAGGGCGTCCCAAGCAGAATAAAAAACCACAACCACAAAGACCACGCCTTACACCATTAGTCAAAATATTAAGAACTATTGGTTTTGCTTCTCCGAGAATTTGTGTTGAAATTATTCGTTCAGGAAGGGTGTTTGTTAATGGTAATGTTTTTAACAATCCCAATGCAAGTGTCAATGCTAAACGTGACGCTATTGCAATTGATGGCTTGAATATAAATGAAAGAAATCAAAATCTTTATATTATTATTAACAAGCAAAAAAACATTGTCGGTTCTAATGAGAACACGCACAACTCTATCTATAATCAAGTAAAAACGAATGCAAAATTATATTTCCCTTTTGGATGTCTTGAACGATCAACTTCGGGTTTAGTATTTGCTACTACTGATCCTAATTTCAGATTGCCCGATAACCCACTTTGTGCATCAACACCGATAGAATATAAAATCAAAGTGCAAAAAACCTTAACCAAAAGACAAGTCAGCGGGCTTTCTACCAAATTCCGCACACGCACATCAAGTGAAAATTCTATCGAATATATTGGTGAATTTAAAAGACATTCTTGGATTAAGTGTAAAGTGATAAACACCAAACCCACAATAATCCGTAAGGTACTCAAAGACATTGGTTTAGAGGTTCTAAATTTTGAGAGATTCGCAATCGGTTCTTTAACTACAGATGTATTGCAGCGCGGTATGTGGACAAGACTCACATCTGACAATGTCAAGAAAATGCTTCGCGAGCCAATTCAAGCAATAACAATGGAAGAAATTTCACAAGATGAGAATAATGAGAGTACAGATATAAGTTTACGGCAGAAAGTCCGATCTTTATATCGTCATTGGTTTATGAAATAAAAAAATCCCCGAAAGGGGATTTTTTTTTACATAGCTGCTCACTATATCGCAAACGTAATGATATTGGCATTTGTGTTTCCACAAGGAAATCAAAATCTTGTGTACAGTATTACAAAAATGCGACGAGTTCATCAACAGTTGTCTGTAAGTCTGACGATGTCATTTCATCAAAGAGATACAGTGCATCATCTTGATATAAGTAGTCATGGTTCAACATACGTAATTCTTCATTAACAATGGCATTAAACTCGGCAGTACTTGGTTGTGAGGTCAATGTACCGGAATCTTGCTTTGTTACATTACTAATATGACCGACATGTGCACTATTATCTCGAATAAAGGTACAATAGAATATGGCAGCCGCAGCGACCGTGGTAAGTGGTATAATCTGAAGTACTTTTAACCTAACATAACTCTTTTTTTTCTGTTTCTGTAAAGATTCATGTATTGTCACAGACATATTTTTTACAGATGTATCCAAAGAGTTATAATAGGCTTGCTTGGGTATAAGGCGTTCTATTTTTTCAGTTAGTATTTTTTCATTCAAATTGTCCATAGTACTATAGCCCTCCGATGCCATATTGTGGTAAAATAACCATTAGTTTTTGTACAGCTTGAAAATAATTTGCTTTTAGACCACCAACACTTGTTCCGAGAATGTTTGAAATTTCTTCATACGTTAACTCGTCAAAATAACGTAGAGCAAAAGTCTCTCTTTGTTTTTCGGGCAATTGTGCTAATGCTTTATGGACATTACAATAGAATTCAGCATTGACATGAAGTTGATCGGGACCGGGTTCGGATGAAACAGCATCAAATTCATCTTCTTCGTGGGCAAAATCAAAAAAGCGCAGTAATTTTTTCTTTCTCATTTCATTTTTACAAGCATTAACAGTGATACGATAAAGCCATGTTTTCAGCGATGCCTCACCACGAAAACTCTTCAGAGAGTTAATTGCTTTTACAAAAACATCCTGGGCTATATCTTGGGCATCTTCATTATTTTTCGTATAACGTAATGCGATGGAATAAACAAAACGTTGGTATTTGCGAACAAAAAAAGTGACGGCACGTTCAGTATCGCCACTCTTATATTCACGTAAGATATCATTATCGGACTCTAAAGCAAATAAAACTGTCGTTGTCATAGTTTACTTCCTTTCATAACAATAGCCGTTTGAGTCATGAAAAGCTCTGATGGTTTAATCCACTTAGAAAGATTTGCTTATTTCAAGTACTTCATATTTGATGACACCGGCAGGCACTTTAGTTTCAAAGACATCACCAACTTTCTTACCAAGCAAGGCTTTTCCCAAAGGTGAGGTCACAGCAATTTTATTGGCAGCAAAATCAGCCTCTTCGGCACTCACCAAAGTATATTCGATTTCTTTACTTGTTTTATAGTTTTTCAACTTAACCTTTGACAGAATATAAATTTTGTCATCAGGAAAGTCTTTGGGGTCAATCACTTGCACTTTTGAGATTGTCTCTTCAAACTTGGCAATTCTCATTTCGAGCAATTCTTGCTCATGCTTAGCCGCATCGTAATCAGCATTTTCAGAAAGATCACCATGAGAACGCGCATACGCTATTTTTGCCGCCATTTCGTGGCGACCTTTCGTTTTGAGGTATCGTAATTCTTCTTCGATTTTTGTGAGACCTTCTTTGGTCATATAAATAGGATTGGACATCCCGGCACTCCCAATAGTTACAATAATGTGTTCTTAATCTGAGTAATTGTTATGTTCTTAATAATAAAAAAAACAAAGCCGACCAGCGGCTTTGTTTATGAACTTTTTACTATGCAAAAATTTGTGTTATCTCAATTTTCGAGCCAACTATCGGACTTGAACCGATGGCCTGCTCATTACGAATGAGCTGCTCTACCAGCTGAGCTAAGTTGGCGTAAACCACCGCAAAAATACGGTTTTCGGCGTTAGTGCCAAAACATTAACGATAAACATCGGCAAATTTGTGCTGTATATAGTCTATAAAATCAGTCGAATTCAGGGATTCACCCGTTAAAGCAATCATAAGCTCGCTTGGCTTTTTAGTACGACCATATTGATGAATATGGGTTCTTAGCCATTGCAAAAGATGAGAAAATTCGCCATTCGCTATGTGGCTGTGTATTGCCGGTATATCATGACGAATACGTTTCCATAGCATCGCTGCATATAACTTTCCGAGTGTATAACTTGGGAAATAACCGAATCCGCCGAAAGACCAGTGAATATCCTGCAAAGCACCTTTAGCATCATTCTCGGGCACAACACCAAGGTATGTTTGCATCTTCTCGCGCCATAACTCGGGAATGTCGGCTATCTTCACTTTACCATTTATCATCAATTGCTCAATTTCAAATCGTAAGATAATGTGCATATTATATGTTACTTCATCGGCATCCACACGTATCAACGACGGCTGCACTTTGTTGACTGCTTTATAAAAATCTCGCGGAGTCACTCCATCAGCTTTATCAGGAAAGTGACTTTTGAGATAAGGCAATGCAAAGTGCCAAAACTCTTCTGAACGGGTGATGACATTCTCCCAGAGTAAAGACTGCGATTCATGAATGCCCATTGAAGCACCCTCTGCCCCAAAGGTTCTTGCTAAATCTAATGAAAATCCTTGCTCATATAATCCATGTCCGGCTTCATGTATCACACCATAAAAACAAGGTCCCAAATCATGTTCATTTACCCTTGTCGTGAGTCGTACATCATACTGTGAGAAGGACGTACAAAACGGATGTGCAGCTAAATCAATACGACCATTATTGAAGTTAAAACCCATTTTTTCAGCTATTTGTGCCGAAAATGCAAGCTGAGCATCATGAGGATAGTGGCGAAGCATAAGTTCATCGCTCACTTGTTCTTTATGTGGTTCGATAGACTGTAATAACTCAATTGTCGCTGTTTTAAGTGTTTGAAAAACGGGTGTTAGCTCTGTTGCCGTCAAGCCCGGCTCATAAAGATTCAATAAAGCATCATAGCGGTCTTGTTCATATCCATACAATTCAGCAGCTTCACTTTTTAACTCGACCAATTCATGAAGTGAATTGTGAAATAGCGAAAAATCGGATGCCTGTCTCGCATTTTTCCAGCTTTCATGCGCCAATGAGGTAGCTTTCGAGGTTTTACGCACTAACTCTTCAGGCAGTTTACATGCTTTAATATAATCATCCAGAAAGAGTTTGGCTAATGGAGAGACTGCCTTGTTTTGTTCAAGTGCAGCTTGAATATCATCGGAAAGTTTTTTTGCTATATCTCCTGTCATCATTTGGTGAAGTAATGCAGCAAGTGTGGATGTTTGCTCCGCACGAGCGTATGCAGCTCCGGAAGGCATATATGTTTCTTGATCCCAGCTGAGTACTGAACTTGCCGCACTTATATCACATATGATATTCATGTGCTTACGCACATTCATTTCTAATTGATTCATTTCCATAATAGATAGCTTTTTAAATACCGGACATCGGAGTTATTCCGGTTACGGTGGTATATTTCATTACAAAACGTTTTTCGGGATTTAGTCGCTTATACGCCGATTGTGCCATCAACGCTGCTTCATGAAATCCACATAAGATGAGCTTCATTTTACCTTCATAGTCATTGATATCACCAATAGCATAAATCCCGGGTGTATTGGTGCTGTAATCCAATGTATTCACTTTTACAGCATTCTTCTCAATGGCGAGTCCCCATTCAGCTATCGGACCAAGCTTGGGAGATAGCCCGAACAATGGTAAGAAGAAATCACATTTGACTTCGGTGGAAGAACCGTCTTTTGATGAAATTTTTACCGACTCTAAAGTTTCTTCGCCATATAACTCGGTGATATTTGCATTGGTCATTATGCGTATAGTACCATTTTCGGCAAGAGTAAATGCCTTTTGCACTGAATCGGGAGCAGCACGAAATTCTCCGCTTCGATGAACTAATGTCAATTCTGCAACCAAAGGAGAGAGATTTAATGCCCAATCTAATGCGCTATCCCCGCCGCCTGCAATAACTACCTTTTTACCGCGTAATGTTTCAGGGTCACGAATGATATAATCCAACCCCTTGCCCTCGTATTTCTCAATATCTGCAATCTCGGGTTTTCTTGGCTCAAAGCACCCTAAACCGGCAGCAAGACACAATATAGGTGCTTCGATTTTTGTACCGAGAGACGTTGTAACAACAAATTTACCATCTTCTTTTTTTTCAATTTGTTCAGCACGTTCACCTAATGTAAATGTCGGGTGGAAAGGTGCAATCTGCTCCATGAGATTACTCACTAAATCACCCGCCAAAATTGAAGGGTGACCCGGTATGTCATATATAGGTTTTTTGGGGTAAATCTCGGCACATTGTCCACCGGGAACAGGCAAGTAATCAACAAGATGGCATTTCATCTTGAGTAAGCCCGCCTCAAAAACGGCAAAAAGCCCTACCGGTCCGGCACCAATAATGCAAATATCTGTTTGTATCATGTAACAGTCCTCATTCCATTAGATAATAAGCATAGCATCACCATAAGCAAACATGCGATAATCTTCCTTCATTGCATGTTTGTAGCCTTTCAAAAGGGTATCTGTGCCTGTAAATGCAGCAGTCATCAACAGCGATGGCGATTGCGGTGGATGAAAATTCGTAAGTAATCTGCTGGTAACTTTAAATTCAAAAGGAGGATAGATAAATTTATCGGTCCAGCCTTTATTGGGTTTTATCGCATTAGTCGTCAAGACACTCACTTCTAAAGCACGTGCAACACTGCATCCGACAGCATAGACATTTTTCCTTGCTTTCAAGGATTTGTTGACGATTTCCGACGCTTCACGGTTAATCTCAAAATACTCACTGTACATACGATGTTTTGTCAAATCTTCGACTTCAATATTTTCAAAGATCCCCTGCCCTATATTCATAGTCATATATGCAAAACGTACTCCCTTGTCTTGCAATGCTTGAACTATTTCCTTCGTAAAATGTAAGCCGGCAGTTGGTGGTGCAATCGAAGCCGTTCTATCGGGATTGGCAAAAATCGTTTGATATGTTTCTTTGTCTAACTCTGTTGCTTCTCTTTTGATATAAGCCGGCAGGGGCATTTGACCTATGCGATCTATAACCTTAAACAAATCCCCATCATAGCTAAAGCGAACAGTGCGTCCTCGTGATGTGGTATTATCAATAACTTCGCAGTAGAACTTGCCATTGTCAAAGTAAATTTTATTACCGATACGAACTTTTCGAGCCGGTTCGACGAGTACATCCCAAATACGTTCGGGTTTTTTTAATTCTCGTAAAAGCATAACCTCGATACGAGCATTTGTCTTTTCTTTTTTACCATAAGCTCGAGCGGGAAACACTTTAGTATCATTAACTACGATGCAATCGCCTTTATTGAAATACTTCAATATATCGGTAAACTTCATATCCTCAATGCCGCCTGTAGCGCGATTGAGTACCATTAAATTTGCTGAATCGCGCGGATCAGCGGGAAATTTTGCAACTGCTGTTTTGGGAACAGTATAGCGAAATTCTGAAAGCTTCATTTCAGACCTTCTGCGAGTATGTGAATAAATAAGTAGCTCATAAAATCAAAACAAATTCGGAATTTACAGCCAAATTTGCGTACCTTTGAGCAAAGTCTATAATAGTTTCTATGACATCGGACTTTGCCAAAAAAACTGCAAAAATACGGACAACTTAAGGGCTTTGTCAATTATTTCTGTAATTTTAACATGTGCTAACGCTTCATCATTGACGTTATTGTATTGAGGAAAATGGCTAAATTTAAGATTGTAAGCGAATATCAACCTGCGGGAGATCAACCCAAAGCTATTGCCGAACTCGTTGCGGGAATTGAGCGTAATGACCGCTATCAGACTCTTCTGGGCGTAACTGGCAGCGGTAAAACTTTTACGGTATCGAATGTTATTCAGCATGTGCAAAAACCCACTTTGGTAATATCGCCCAATAAAACACTTGCCGCACAACTCTATGCCGAATTTAAGCAGTTTTTCCCACACAATGCTGTTGAGTTTTTCATCAGCTATTATGACTATTATCAACCCGAAGCGTATGTGCCTTCCTCTGACACATACATCGAAAAAGATTTTGCTATCAATGATGAAATTGACCGATTACGATTGAAAGCCACCAGCTCTTTAGTTGAAGGTAAGCGTGATGTCATTGTCGTTGCTTCTGTAAGTTGTATATACGGCATTGGCACAAGAGAGTCATTTGCAGCGATGTTGTTTACACTCCGAGTCGGTATGAACATTAGCCGTAAAGACATCATGGCGCGGCTTGCCGATATGTTCTATACCCGAAACGATTATGAATTTGGCAGAGGATGTTTCAGGGTGCGCGGCGACACTATTGATGTTATGCCCGCTTATGAAGAAGCCCAAGCCTTGCGTATAGAACTTTTCGGCGATGAAGTGGACTCGCTGTCGTGGATTTGGGCTGTGGATGGAAAACGATTGGATAAATGTGAATCCGCAACTCTGTATCCTGCACGACAATTCGTTTCTACAAAATCACAACTTAATCAAGCAATTATTGATATCCGTGAAGAGTTACGCCTCAGATTGCGTGAATTACATGCAGAAAACAAGCTGCTCGAAGCACAAAGATTAGAGCAAAGAACGCTTTATGATCTGGATATGTTGAAGGAGGTCGGCTATTGCTCCGGGGTGGAAAACTATTCTATGCATCTTGCAGGAAGAAAACCGGGAGAAAGGCCCGCTTGCCTTCTTGATTATTTTCCCGATGATTATCTTTTAGTCATTGACGAAAGCCATGTGACCGTGCCTCAATTACGGGCAATGTATAATGGTGATCGTAAGCGTAAAATGACTTTGGTCGAACATGGGTTTCGTTTACCCTCTGCTATGGAAAACAGACCTCAAAAGTTCGACGAAATTGAAGAAATGACGCATCAGGTTATATATGTGTCTGCAACGCCCGGCGATTTTGAATTGCAGCAATCGGGCGGTGTGGTGGTTGAACAAGTTATTCGCCCAACCGGTTTATTGGATCCTGTTATGGAAGTAAGACCGGTAAAAAATCAAATTGACGATTTAATTCACGAAATTCGCCTGCGCTCACAAAAACAAGAACGTGTCTTGGTCACGACGCTTACAAAAAGAATGGCTGAAGATTTAGCCGATTACCTCAAAAAATTACTGATTAAAGTCGCATACATTCATTCAGAAGTGGATGCTTTGGAAAGAGTTGAAATATTGCGCGATTTACGGCTCGGAGAATATGACGTTTTAGTCGGTGTTAACTTATTGCGTGAAGGTCTGGACATGCCGGAAGTCTCGCTGGTGGCAATCTTAGATGCCGATAAAGAAGGTTTTCTCCGAAGCACTCGTTCTATAATGCAGGTTGCCGGACGGACTGCCAGAAATTCTGACGGATTAGTCATATTATATGCTGACAAAATCACAAATTCAATGGCTGCCGTTTTGGAAGAATCAAGCCGAAGACGCGAAGTGCAAATGGCTTACAATATTGAACACGGCATTACACCTAAAACTGTCTATAAAACTTATGAGCAAATTATTCAAGGAACAGCCATTGCCGATGTTGCAAAGCAAAAAGAAAAGACCAAAGAGGAATTAAGGGTATCGCTTATCAGAAAAGCCGCTGAGCCGGCACTTAAATATATGGGCGAAGAGCAACGCAATGATTTGATTCAGCAATTAAAGGTTGAAATGAAAAATGCAGCAGCCGAATTAGATTTTGAGAGAGCAGCGGAATTGCGCGATGAAATAGAAAAATTAGAAGTATTACAAAAAAAATAATGATTACTATGAAATTATCAATTGTCGTACCTATATATAATGAGCAAGATATTATCTCGCACTTAGTGGAGAGAATGGAAAATTTGCGCCCAATATTATTTGAGCGTTTTTCATTACATCCGGATGAAATTGAAATACTGTATGTCAATGATGGATCTAAGGATAACTCCCTGCCTATTTTGCAATCAATGTGCTATATAATGAAAGGTATGCGCGTCATTAATTTATCACGAAATCATGGGCATCAAATTGCTATTACAGCAGGAATTGAAACCGCTAAAGGTGATGCTGTCGTCGTCATAGACGGAGATTTACAAGACCCGCCCGAAGTGATTCCCGAACTTTATGCAACAATGTTACAAGGGTATGACGTTGTCTATGCGCAAAGAAAAAAACGTGAAGGTGAAACATATTTCAAACTGATTACTGCAAAATTTTTTTATAGGACATTAAAAAAATTAACCAATGTGGATGTACCTTTAGACACGGGCGATTTTCGCATAATGTCACGTCGTGTGGTAGATGTCTTTAACTCAATGACCGAAAAACATCGTTTTATTCGAGGTATGGTTTCATGGATTGGATTTAATCAAATCGGTTATGAATATGAAAGGCATGAACGGTTTGCCGGCTCAACAAAATACACATTATCAAAAATGATAAAATTTGCTGTGGATGGAATCACATCATTTTCTTCAATCCCTTTAAAATTAGCATCCTACATTGGTTTGTTTATCGCATTATCCGGTTTCGTATATGCTCTTATTGTGCTTTATCTGGCACTTTTCACTACATCAACGGTCACAGGTTGGTCATCAATGATGATTGTCGTGCTTATTCTTGGCGGAGCACAATTATTATCGTTAGGTCTCATTGGTGAATATTTAGGTAGAATTCACGATGAATCAAAACAAAGACCTTTGTTTATTATTGAAGACATTTACGAACATCCTCATTCTCGATAAAGACACATGAAAATAACTACATCTGACGATATAGATAGTTTGTGGGATTATAGGGATCCATCCGGCTCAGAGTTGCGTTTTGATGCAGCACTTGCACAATTACATTCAGAGTCACAGTCCTTACTCTATGCCGAAGTACTAACTCAGAAAGCCAGAGCAATTGGTTTACAGCAACAATATGAACGAGCAAACTCGGTGCTGCATGAAGCATTGCGGCTTATTGGTGAGCTCTCTGCCATAGCATTAGTTCGCTATTATTTGGAATCGGGAAGGGTCTGCAATTCCTCCAGACAAGAAGGGGCTTATGAATATTTTCTCAAAAGTTTTTCTCTTGCCATTGAATTACGGGAGGATTTTTATGCAATTGATGCTGCTCACATGTTGGCTATCGTGACAAAACACGAGCAGTCATTGGAATGGAATAGAAAAGCAATAGAAATTGCGGAAAACTCAATACAACCAAGAGCGAGAAATTGGCTTGGCAGTCTTTATAACAATACGGCATGGACATACTTTTTTTCAGAAAACTATGAAATGGCATATACGATTTTTCAGAAATCGAAACTATGGTATGCTGAAAAAAAACTACGCAATGAAGAGTTCATTGCAGACTGGTCTTTGGCAAGAACATTACGTGCCCAAGGAAGTTTACAACATGCATTACAAGCACAATTATCGCTTCTGCAACAAAGACAACATGAAAATTTTCCTGAGGACGGATACATTTCTGAAGAATTAGGAGAAATATTACTTGCATTAGACAGAGAAGAAGAAGCGCGCCCCCATTTTTCTCATGCTTTTGCATTATTGAGTAATGATATATGGATACAACAAAATGAAAAAAATCGTTTGAAAAGATTAGAACAATTAAGCAATGGCAATCAAAATACCCGGAAAGAAGAGCATGAGTGAGTCAAGAGCGCTTTTTATAGCAATTACCGGTGGTATCGGTAGCGGTAAATCTACGGTTGCGGCTATAATCAGACAATATGGCTATACCGTTATTTCGGCTGATGAAGTCGCAAGAAGAGTAATGGAAACCGATGAATATGTGAAAAATGCTTTAATAGTAGAGTATGGCAATGCAACATTTTTGCCAGACGGCAAATTAAATACCGAACACATATCGGAACTTGTTTTTTCCTCCGGAAATAAAGAAAAAATAAAAAGACTTAACAGTATTGTTCATCCTGCTACCTTAGATGCAATTATCGCGATGGCGGAGCAATTAGATGAACAAGGCGAGAAGTGTATTTTTGCGGAAATTGCTTTACTTTATGAATCAGGTCTCGAAGAGGCATTCGATTATGTGATTGCCGTGACTGCTTCTGAAGAAATACGGATTCAAAGAATAAAGGTACGCAATCCGGAACTGAGCATTGAACAAATTCAACATAGAATTAAAGAGCAAGCCGATCAGGGTTGGGTAAAAAATCAAGCAGACTTTGTCATAGAAAACAATGGCGGATTTGACACATTAGACAGCTCTGTTGATTTTATCATAGGATTAGTCCCCCATTTGCCGGCAATGTATTCAAATGACGATGAGCATTTATCAAACGATGATACTATGGAAGACACACAATGAGAATTTCACGTTCAATAGTTCCTAATTTGTTCACATTAGCAAATTTATTTTGCGGATTTAGTGCAATTGTAGCCATTGCCGACGGTAAATTCTACGATGCCGGATTATTTATACTTTTTGCAGGGATATTTGATGCTTTGGACGGTTTCGTAGCACGGCTTACCCGTTCTGCTTCGCCTTTAGGTGTACAATTGGATTCATTATGTGATGCGACAAGTTTTGGTGTTGCACCTTCATTCTTATTGTATGAAGTGTGTTTACAGCATTCACATCCATTGGGTATATTATTGGCAAGTGTTCCGGCATTAGCCGGAGTGTTTCGTTTAGCTCGTTTTAATGTAGAGATTACTTCTCTTGAGGATAAAAAATATTTTACGGGTATGCCTATTCCTGCGGGAGCATTAACCGTCGTTTCTTATGTATTATTTTTTGGTTTAGACAACTCCACGGCATTGTATTCACAATCTGTTGATGCGGCTGTAGTAGGAATTATTGTTGGGCTGATTATGGTAAGTAGAATTAAATATGATAATTTGCCACGACCATCGCTGAAAGGGTTAAAAGAAAATCCTTTGTCTTATATAGTGTTCATCATTATTTGTTTGAGTGTAATTGTAACAAAAGGTTATACATTATTTCCGTCCATGGTATTATATATCATTTTTGGTGCTTTACGTCATTTCTACCATACCATAGTATCAGTTTCAAAAAGGACTTCATGAGGTATTATTTCCCCCACATTTGCATTTGATGGCGGAGCGTCGTCACTCCGGAAATAACATCACTAAATTTCATTTGCAAATCTGTTTCTGCCTTTAAATTGATAAGACCTGCACGTTTCGGACGTGGCGATTTTTGCTCAAGCTCTTCGGATGTGAAGCTGCTAATTAATGTTGAATCATAGCTGAACACTTTGGCAATCATTTTGGCAAACTCAAAACGATTACAATATTCTTTGCCTGAAAGATTATAAATTCCAATACGTTTTTTATCTATAATTTTCTTTACTGCAAGCGCAATATCGTCCGTAAAAGTAGGATTACCGTATTGATCATTAACAACTTTGAACGGTTTACCCATATCTAATCTGCCGATTACCCAATGTACAAAGTCCGAGTGACGATATGTGGAATGTCCATACACAATATTGGTGCGAAGTATTGTACAATCCACACCGGATGAATGACAAATATTTTCTGCCGCCAATTTTGTCCTTCCGTAATAGTTGAGTGGATTAGCAGTATCATTCTCAGCATACGGACCATTTTTTCCATCAAAAATATAGTCAGTCGAAAAATGGATACAATGAGCATCTATTGATTTTCCGGCACGTAAAAAATTCTCTACCAGAGTAACATTTGCTGACCATGCTCCTTCTTTATCAATTTCACAGGCATCTACATCGGTCATAGCTGCACAATTAATCAACACGGAGGGCAATTCCTTCATTGCGATTTCTTTGAACTGCTTATAGTCATGATGCTTAACCGTATAAAGAGCAACCCCGTCAATATCGCCGACCAAATTGTCTGCGGAAGAAATAAGCACAAGAGAAGCATTCAATTCCGCACGTAATATTCGTACAACGGCTTCTGCCACTTTACTTCTTGCACCTATAATCATTATTTTCTTTTTTTCGGTCTCTATATTCATATCTCTTA
>JAYRWZ010000540.1:0-9792 GCA_041917875.1 Chloroflexota bacterium
AAAATATTATTATTATCTCTAAGCCGTGCCGTTGCCGCCATACCGGAAGCTTTACCGGCACTTATAACTGTTGCACTCTCGCTCGGGGCTTCACGTTTAGCAAAAATCAAAGCACTAGTCAGTAAATTACCGGCTGTCGAAACATTGGGATCTGTTACTTATATATGTACAGACAAAACCGGAACCTTGACACTCAATGCAATGAGAGTAGTAGAAAAACATGAGGTGTCGCCTTTGCTGTCATTGTCTATGGCTCTCAACCATGATGTAAAATTTAATGATTCATTAGAACCGTTTGGTGAATCTACCGAATTAGCTTTAGTACAAAATATTGTCGAAGGACTTCAGTATCAAAACTATATCGCAATATCAGAAAAATACAATCGCATTGCAGAGCTGCCATTTGATTCGGATCGAAAATGTATGACAACTGTTCATCAATACGACGGAAAATATATAATAATAACCAAGGGAGCGAGTGAAGCAATATCTGCAATGCTTATGAATAATACTGAGCAAGATGTTTTGAAACAATATTCTGACAGATGGGCGAATGAAGGCAAAAGAGTATTGGTTTACGGCTATAAAATTGTGCATGAGATTCCTCACCCGTTTACTGTGGACACAATAGAAAGAAACCTAAATCTCGCAGGCATAGTGGGGTTAATAGACCCGCCGCGCGATGAAGTTAAAGTTGCAATTTCAGAATGTAAGACAGCAGGTATAAAGCCCGTTATGATTACAGGCGATCATCCGGCAACGGCTAAAGCTATTGCAAAAGAAATTGGTATTTTCGGTGAAAAAGATTTTGTGATGACAGGGAATGAATTACGGAATATCAATGAAGACAACTTTTTGGAAATAGTAGAAAAAGTAACAGTATATGCTCGTGTGTCACCAGACCAAAAACTACGAATTGTACGCGCTTTACAAAAAAAAGGGCATTTTGTTTCTATGACAGGAGACGGAGTAAACGACGCACCTTCATTAAAAGCAGCTAATATTGGCGTGGCAATGGGTATAAACGGTACGGATGTAAGCAAAGAGGCATCCGACTTGGTTCTGCTTGATGATAATTTTGCTACGATAGTAAAAGCAGTAAAAGAAGGCAGACGCATTTATGATAATATTCGTAAATTTATAAAATTTAATTTACCCTGTAACAGTGCTATGATTTGGTCTATTTTCCTGGCACCGGCTATAAACATGGACATACCACTTCTACCGATCCATATATTATGGATTAACATGGTTATCGATGGTTTACCTGCTATTGCATTAGCAAACGAAAAAGCTGAAAATGATGTAATGCAAAGACCTCCAAGAAAACCTACCGAGAGTGTTTTTTCTGATGGTTTGGGGTATTATATAGTTTGGGTTGGTCTTTTAATGGCAGGTATAACACTTGGCACTCAGGCATGGGCTACACATCATAATATTGAGCATTGGCAAACAATGGTCTTTACGGTTTTATCGCTTTCTCAGTTAGGGCATGTCATTGCTGTTCGGAGCGATAGAACATTTTTATATAAAAAAGGAGTTTTCACAAATCTATCACTTATATATGCCATAATTATAACTTTTACTTTGCAGTTAGCTATTGTGTACGTTCCGTTCATGAATACTGTTTTTAAGACATCGCCACTTTCTTTACAAGAATTAGCAATATGTCTTGGTATTTCTGTCATTGTGTTCCATATTGTCGAAGTCGAAAAGTGGTTGCGAAACAAATGGGCTTAATTTTACTTGATAATTACAAAACAGATTATTCTGTTTAATCATTATGGTTTGTCAGAGATTTGTGTTTATCAAACCAATTTATCTTAGGCTTGGTGTGTATATGTACATTGAATATTATATCTCGTTTCCCAAACAAAACAGAAATGCTTTGCACTCAAGTATTTTCATAGAGCTCCATGTCTTTTTACAAACACAGATTTTCATGTTTGTTGTGGCAAATACTTAAACCTTTTCGGGCTCCATTGCTTCTAAGCCGACGATTGCGCTTTCACACTTAGATTACAATAATATATTTTCACTTTTACAAGGACAAGGTTCTATGAATTACTTCCCAAAAATCTCATTACTCGCATTTTTTGCATGCGTTATCGTACTTTTTTCGCCTTCAAATAAACTTTATGCCCGAGGCAATGGTTACTTAAAAAAAATTCTAAAAGAGCTGAACTTGACGGATGAACAAAAAGTAAAGATGAAGGAAATGATGAAAGATTTTCGCGCTGAGCATGAAAATAATGAGGATAGAACTCGTGCAGAGAAACTGGAAATTGCGCAGGAGCTTGATGCAAAAATCAAAGCTGTTCTCTCTCCGGAGCAACAGACTAAATATGAATCGCTTAAAGCTGAGCACAAAGACAAAAAGCGTGGAAAGAAGTAAACAATCAAGCGCAACAGATAACAACAGAACCTGAATAGGAGATTACACTGTGATGCTTTTGACAAAAGAGCATCACTTTTTATTTACATGCAAACATCTTCATTGTATGTTTGTGTCGTAATTTTGAGATATTCTATATCATCAATCGGCATTTACTATGTCTTTGCGGCAGCTTATTACGACGTTTTTTGTTATCACTGCTTGCCTATTGGCAGCACTTGGTTTGATACTTTTTTTTATCATCAATGGTAATGTTCCGTCTTTCAATGATCTTGAGAATCCTAAACAAGATTTAGCAACACGGATTATGAGTGCGGATGGCGATGTATTGGACTACTTCTTTATCGAAAGAAGAACGCAATTACCTTATGACAGTATCCCGCCGGCATTTATAGAAGCTCTTATTGCAACAGAGGACAGGGAATTTTACAGTCATTATGGTGTGCATACGACTCGAGCATTCAAAGCTATCTTTAAAAATATATTTATGGGAAAAAGAGAAGGTGCTTCGACGATTACGCAGCAACTTGCCCGCAAATTATTTTTAGATCAATCCCCTACACTACGCCGTAAGATTCTTGAGGCATTTACCGCTATCAAGATTGAACAAACATATACAAAAAGAGAAATCCTTGAATTATATGCAAATACTGTGTGGTTTGGACGCGGTGCGTATGGATTGCAGGTTGCGTCTCAGCTCTTTTTTGGCAAAAGCCCTTCACAGCTCACCACAGCCGAATGTGCATATATGGTTGCTATACTCAAGAATCCAGTTGGTTACGATGCACTCAACAATTATGAGCGTGCTATCGGCAGACGAAACTTAGTGCTTGCCATGATGATGGATCATGGAAATCTTAGTGCGAAAGAATATACCGAATCCATAGAACAGCCAATAGCGATGCCACCAAAGAAACAACAATCTCGGCTTGGGATAGCACCGCATTTTGTCGAGTTGGTACGTCAGACTCTTGAAAAAGATGAAAATGGCGAATTTGCGACCAAGGGCTATGATTTGTACCGAGATGGTTTAATTATTCATACAACCCTTAACACTAAAATTCAACGCTATGCTAATGCGGCTGTTGAGGAACACCTTATCGGATTCCAGAATCAATTTGATAAAACGTGGAAATGGGCAAACAATAAAGAAATTCTCGGTTCATTTTTGTCTGCTGCCATTCGCGGAAGAGCTGATTATATTGCCGCTGAAACAGAAGAAGAAAAGCGTAAAATCAGCGATAAATACAAGACGAACAAGAGTTTCATTGATTCGGTGAAGCGTCGCAACACACTTATACAAACCGGTGTTGTTGTGCTTAATCCAATGACGGGTGCAATTGTCGGTATGGTGGGTGCTTCACCTCAGGCAATGCGCATGACCCCCGAAGCACGTTACTCGCTCAACCATGCTGTCCAAATCAAAAGGCAGCCCGGCTCATCGTTCAAGCCCTTTGTGTATGCCTCTGCACTTGAAGACGGACTTCCACCGACTTCACTTATTGAAAGCGGTCCTTACTCTTACACTTCGCCTTCCGGTGAAGTATGGTCGCCTTCGGGCAGCAGCAGCGAGGGAGGACCTATTCCACTAAGTTCTGCATTGCGTTTTTCCATCAATTCCGTTGCAGCCCGTTTAATCACTGAACACACAACCCCCGAACATGTCGTTCAATTAGCTCGCAGATGCGGCATACAGTCAACTATGGATGCTTATCCGGCTCTAGCCTTGGGTGCAGAAGAAGTAAGACCTTTGGAAATTACCTCCGCTTATGGCACTTTTCTCAACCAAGGTATTCATGTTCCTCCTTTCTTCATTACCAAAATTGAAGATCGTATGGGCAACATTATCTATGAAAAGAAAAAATCCAAAAAAGTGATTGATGCCATGCGTCAAAGGACTGCACAATCCATGGTGCGTATGATGGAAGGTGTTGTTAATGCAGGCACCGCATCTTCCATTCGACAATTTTATAAGTATGCAGCTGGTGGAAAAACAGGCACAACTAACGATTATGCGGACGCTTGGTTTATTGGTTTTACGCCGGAACTTGTTGCCGGCGTTTGGACCGGATTTGACAGCAGAAAAGTCAAATTTCAGGGATGGTATGGGCAAGGCGGAAGAGCTGCCGCACCCATTTTCGGACGTTTAATGAAAAAAATATATGAGGATCAATCTCTTGGTTTTAACAAAAAAACTTTTCAGTTTTCAGGTATTCCAGCCGACTCTACGGGCGATGCGGTGAACTTCTTCGATCCTCCACCCGAAGGTGTCATTCCTTCTCAGATAAAAGATTCCGCCGCCATCACAGACACGGCAAAGCAGATGAGATTGCCACGTCTCAACTGACATAGCAGTAGTGATAAACCACAGAGTATGTGAAAAATCGCTACTTTTATGATAGTACTTTCAGCGGATTTGTACGGATATATGGCAAAAAAGCCGATTTTTGCAAACAATGATTGCCATATTTGGCATATCTTGCTTTGTTCATTTGATCATACGACACATGGTTTTTTATACTTTTTCCGAACAACAACCATCGCTCGCCATTGGTACAATGTACTGTATTGGTCGAAACTATGCAGCTCATGCACGAGAAATGGGTGCAGAGATTTCCGCCGATGCTCCGTTGGTCTTTATAAAACCGCCTGCTGCTTATACTCCCCATAACGGTGCGGTAGCTATTCCTTCTTTTTCGAATAATTTGCATCACGAGGTTGAACTTGTGGTGATTATCGGAAAAGACGGCGACAATATTCCCGAAGCTGAAGCACGTGATTATATTGCCGGCTACGCCGTTGGTGTGGACCTTACTTTACGTGATGTGCAAACGCTTGCGAAACAAAAAGGTGAACCATGGGCGACTGCCAAGTCATTTCGCGGCTCTGCGCCGATAAGCATGCTTGTACCTCCCCATCACATTGACGATACGAATGCAGAACTCGAGCTTTATGTGAACGATGAGTTACGGCAAAAAGGCAATACGAATCAAATGGAAAGATCAATCCCTGCACTTATTGCATACATTTCCGCGGTCTTCGGTGTGCGACGTGGGGATTGTATTTTCACGGGTACACCAGAAGGGGTTGCACAAATCACCGCACAATCGCACGTTAAAGCAATATTAAACTCGCAGTGTATTCTTGAATTTACTGTTGAATAATATACAATATTCGAACTATTCCATGATACACTCTCTATTCCGTTTCCATAGTATATTTCTGTCTTTATTGGCTGTTATATTGCTTTCAAGCTGTACGAGTTTGTTAAAAAAACAATTAACAAGAACAGAAGAAGATCGCTTTACTATTACCGTCAATGACACAACAGTAGAAAAAATAATACATAATCCTCCCGGACCAAGGGATAATGGCATTATCTTCCCATCGCCGACCACGAAAGTCATAACGCATACAAAAACACAATATGACAGTACGTCGGAGCGATATTATCCCAATTTTATTCGCGCCGGATTATTCGAAGGTGTCGGACTATTGGGAACATCATCGCCCTCCGAAGGTTTTGGCTCAGGATTATTTGGTGTGTTCGGGATTTTCGATCCTGAGTTCGGTTCCATAAAAAGGGGCGAAACACGCGATGTACTATTTACGGGAGGACTCTATCGCTTTGGTATTTTTGAATGGCGATTACGGTGGTTTCGTGATGCAAAACATTGGACCGTCGGAACCAGTGCCGTAGAAATGATTGTGCCGGAAGTAGATAATGCAAAATCCTTAGTCAGTATTTTCCCTATTTATATACGCAAACGTTTTTACTTGAGAGAAAGTATTCCCTACATAGCAATTACGCCGGCTTTTGGATTCGGCTATTTCCCTTCGCAATATGGCAATGCCTCCATATCATTAGATTTTGGTTCAATCGGCGGACTTAATTTCCGCATTTATGCCGGATTAGCTGCCGGTATTAATCTTGCTAATTCTTCTCTCAACTCAACCTCTGCATCAGTATCTTCAACCATCCCTTATATTGGGCTTGGCACCTCAGTATTAGATTTTCTTAATAAACCGGAAGAACTTGATATTGAATGGAAAAATCACGAGCACAGCTCTTGGTCTGTGGGCTTACTCTCATTTTCGATAAATATGTCTTCCGCCGATACCAGTTTATTCGGCTATACTCAACCAACAGCAAGAAACAGAAATGCGCAGCAAGCACAGACCGGATTATTTAATGGATTTTCCGTGAGAATTGCACCCGTTACCTTATCATTACCTTTTATTGATAAACGGGTTTTCATAGGAACTTCATTGCTTCATCTTGGATTTTTTGGTGCAAAGGAATTTGCTATGTCTGTTTTCCCATTGCGTGCAGGATACTGGCATACGCTCATTCAAGACGATTTAATTCTTGAACCATCTGTTGAATATAATTATTATCCGTCGCGCGTGCTCAATGTCAGTGCAGCACTGAAATTAGGCGTAAATGAATATGTAAATTTGCACCTGACCGGTGGTGTTGTCACCGGTAATCCTATTGCGAATGTTACAGACAGATTGGACATAGATGTTGGTGATGCTGTCGAATTTACCACTTTTTATCTTGGCTTTGGCATAGGCATCAATGAACGATTATTCAAAGAATCGGAATTACGATACTCGCGGAAAAAATAATGAAAACACCATTTCCAATATCATCTATACTTCAAATTATTTTCACCATAGTATGCGGAAATATACTTTCCGGCTGTTCACTCATTCCGTCAATACTTCCGAATCCATATATCTATCAGCTCAATAAATATACACCCAAACAATATATCGGCTGTATCAATATTTCTCACATTGACAGCGTAGAACAAACTGCCGATAATTCAATGCGAATATTTAAGGGTGGTGCGCTGGCATTGGGGCTTAATGAAGCAGCAGACCATATTACGGATATAGTAATTACTCCAACAGCAGGCAAAAATTTCACTCTTGGGTTTCGTTCAACACCTCATGATTATCTTCAGAATAAAGGATTGGAATTTACCTTTGATGATAAAGCAATACTTATCAAAGAACATGGGAAGATAATTGATAAAAAGCAGTTTTCGGGCTTGCAAGAGAAAAAGCAAGAAAGATTTATTATTATCAACGATGCCGCTGAATATTCGCTTCAAATAGGATGTGATGTTGTCTATCGAGGTAAAACAAAGTTACAGGGTACAGAATATTGCTTTCTCTATCCTTCCGGTGAAACAGAGCTTCATGCCCAAGCGATAACCATGACAAATATACGTTTAACCAAACCATCAATAACTCTCGAAAAATTGGCTGAAAAGATCGCAAATTCACGAGCAATGGAATAAGTGTATGATATTGGAATTACAACATATCTCAAAAATGTATCCTAATGGGAATCAAGCATTGACCGACATTAATTTCTCTGTTAACGAAGGAGAATTTCTTGTCATCATAGGATTAAGCGGTTCCGGTAAATCAACATTGTTACGCTGCATCAATCGTTTGCATGAGCCAACTTCCGGTTCTATTATATTTCGCAATAAGGATGTCACAACGATACAAGGCAAAGAGCTACGTCAATACAGACGCTCCGTCGGTATGATATTTCAGCATTTTAATCTTATTCCTCGTTATTCTGTTCTGGACAATGTTCTTACGGGCGATTTAAGCACTATGTCCGTCATGTCTGCTGTGATGAATAAATTTACCGATGAACAAAAGCAACGCGCTTTGCATAATTTGGAAATTGTGGGCATCCCCGACAAAGCGCATCAGCGCGCCGATGAATTAAGCGGAGGGCAACAACAAAGAGTAGCGATTGCGAGAACTCTCATGCAAAATCCGGATATTATCCTTGCTGATGAGCCGGTTGCATCTCTTGACCCTGCAACTTCACATTCCGTGATGAAATATTTGGAAAAAGTAAATAAAGAACATGGAAAAACTATTATCTGCAATTTACATTTTCTCAGTTTGGTTCGCCAATATGCCACTAGAGTTATTGCGCTGAAACAAGGGAAAATGATTTTTCAAGGGCAACCCGAAGAAATTACAGATACTTGGTTCAAAACTATTTACGGCGATGATGCCACCGAAGTAGAAATTCGATAAATCATTTAAAAAACAAGGAGATTTTATGTCTTGGTTCTTACGAAAAAAACAAAATATTGGTGATAATATTCCTCGTGAAATGCCCGATGGACTTTTTACGCAATGTCCTTCATGCAAAACTGTGATTTATAAAAAACAATTTGAGGAAAATTTATTCACTTGTCACAGTTGTAATCATCATTTTCGCATTACATGGGAAGAATATGTGGATATATTATTCGATCCGGGTACTTTTGTTCATACCGACACGGAAGTACGAAGTGGTGACCCTCTGAATTTTGTGGACACGAAGGCATATACATTACGATTAAATGAAGCATATCAAAAATCGGATTTTCCCGATGCTCTGACTGTCGGGTATGGTGATATTGTCGGGCGACATGTCTCTTTTGCCTGTATGAATTTCGGTTTTATAGGCGGAAGTATGGGCAGTGTCGTGGGTGAAAAATTTTATCGTGCCGGTAAAAGAGCATTAACCGATAAATGCCCTCTTATTGTTATTTCTGCTTCGGGTGGAGCACGTATGCAGGAATCGGCATTATCGCTTATGCAAATGGCAAAAACAAGTGCTATTTTAGGGGAACTTGCCGATAATGGTTTACCCTATATTTCCATACTCACAGATCCCACAACTGGTGGTGTCAGTGCTTCCTTTGCTATGCTTGGCGATGTCAATATTGCTGAACCCAAAGCATTAATCGGATTTGCAGGTCCCCGCGTTATCGAACAATTTATTCGTAAGAAATTACCCGAAGGTTTTCAACGTTCCGAATCTGTCTTAAAGCATGGATTTTTGGACAAAGTAGTCCATAGAAAACAATTGCGTGACACTATTCACACAATACTTCAACATTTATCGTAAACAGAAAAACACCTCTCCCAAAAAGAGGGGATTTTTTTATGTACAACGAATGCCGACTTCAATGCCTATGCTTTATCAGTACAATCAAAATTTTTCTTGATGTGATGGGGCAGCGTTAAACAATGATATGTTCTATCATACTTAAATTATAAGATATTCCATTTGTTCGTATAATTAAAGTTTTGTAGTTTTGAGGAAATAAACGGTGTGTTACACATTGTGATTAGGATTTATGTATGTCGAAGTTCTTCGGAACTTCACTTATCTCGGTATATACGGAAGCGTACAATGCCTACGGAAATCCCACACACGATAGCGGTCGATGAAGAAAAACATCATATTTGTTTTTTGCCAACGCTCGACAGAAACAGAAAATGAATTAAATAATTAAAAACACAACAAAATAGATGATAACAAAACAAGCATTAGGAAGTACACTTTTTGGAATGGCTGACAT
>JAYRWZ010000541.1:0-2962 GCA_041917875.1 Chloroflexota bacterium
GCCATAGGACGGGCATACGGTGAGCGACAATCGCTGCAACTCAAAGTATTGGACGGTGTCCATGAATATGTTGTGCCTTCATTGACCGTTAATTGCACGGAATCACCCGCACATATTCCCAAATCTTCGCTTGCTTTGACTGTTGCTTGGCGAACGCTAACAATGACAGAATCAAGTAATGGCATTCCAACACGATTTTTTGATTGTACATAATATGTGGTGCTTTGTTGAGGCGTTGCAATCGGTGATGAACATTCCGTGCATGATAATCCTTCTTTGGGTGACCATTCATAGACTCCCGTGGCTCCACGTGCATATAATTGTGCTTGTGATCCCTGACAAATAATTGTGTCGCCGCCTGATTGCAATGCAGGCATGGGATCAACGATATAACGTCCGGGCACTGTACCATAAGAGCCCTGCGCTGCATAACCATAATATAAAATTCCCACAGGCATTTTCGATTCTACCTTCACCATTCCGGGTTTGACGGGTATAGTCAGTATGGAAAATGATATACCCAATCCGCTTGGCTTCGACATTGCAACAGGAATAAATTCATTGGGCTTAAATGTTTTTCCTAATACTTTTACATCCGCAATGCCGCTTGTCGGTACTATCAGACTCATATAACTTTCGGAATGCCATATCTCAAATAAAATCGGATGGGTTGATGGTGGCACTATAAAAGAATAATCGGAATACCATGTTTCAATTGGCGCATGTTGGGCAAAAAATGTATTACCAACCAGTAAACCTTCGGGTTTATGATGATGAAGTGTATGGCAGGCAATACGACCTGTGGAGGTGATGGCAAAAGGAAAATATTGCCGAAAGCGTAAGACCTGACCTCGACGCATACGATAAACACCATCATTGACACGCACTTGTGCCAATGAATCCATACACACCACTTGCACCATATTCGGTATTCCTTTATTATCCACTTTGGGCGGCTGATGCATCGGTATTACATACGAATATCCATACGATTGTTCAGGTAATTGTTGCTCAAAAACATGGGTTGCAGAGATACCGAACTTCGCGTCGGGATCATACGGATATACTGCTGCATAAACTCCCGCCATCACAGAAATAGGTTTCGTTGATAAAAGTCGCATACCTGTCAAATCGGCGGTATCATTGTTTTTAACAGGCAATGCCTGAAATATATAGCTTTGTCCCCTATCTAATATAATTGTCGTATCTTTAGCTTTATGCCGTACAAGACGCACAGGTGAGCGCACAGTTATGACGGTGCTGTCATGCAGTGCTGTGAGACTTATCGAAGAATGCGCCGTAGCATCATAAAGTTGTTCAAATGTCTTTTTTTCAAATCTTGAATAAAGCCCGGATATAGTATATTTTGTTCCCATAGCAGTCACAGGATAAATAATACTTGATTCCGTACCTGTAAAATCATCAAAATACGTAACGCTGATATCATCATCGGCAACAATATGGATATGATTGGGTAAAACTTGTCTGTTTTTTTTGGCATAATGAAACAAACTATCGCCATCAAGATACTCAAAAGCACCCCATACACTTACAATGCTATCGCGAAATGGGAGAAACAAAGGTGTGGAAGCCGATGCTACGGTAAAGGGTAATGTCTTTACTTCGCCGGCACTATTACGCAAATTGACAATACCTTTGGTGGGACGCGGTGCCTGTATAGCCAAAAATCCATATTTCTTAAATCTTTTATCGGTAGTAATTAATTCTTCTGTTACCCATGCGGGCGTAGGAAGAAACATAAACTCCCTGCCATAATGGTCAATCTGTGCCCGCACTGTCTGTGAGAAACAACACAGCAGAACAAAACATAGCACTATTGTACGAGAATATATCATATACTTACTTCCATAATCAACTTACTCCAAATATACGACCGAATATGCGATTACTCTGTATTTCATTGTGGGTGGTGGGATAAAATGAGAGTGGATTGATATTGAAACATATATATGAAAGGTTATAGATTTCAATGTCCAAGATGCAAAAATGATCTTGTATTTTTGGAAGCTATAACTCTTTTAAATTTTGTATTATATTTACATGTAACTTCCTTTTCAATACCCATCACATTGCGAGGAAGATTATACTCAACTTCTACATATATGTACTTGTGATTTATATATTCAAGAAATTCTTCATCAATACCATCAATGCTTTTTAAAGCATAGTAGACTCTAATCCTTATAAGTTTATCATAAACAAAGTAAAAACTAACATATTTATTAACCTTAAAAGTCTTTATCAAATTATTAAATTGAATTTTCATCTTAATACTATCGGAAATAATTTTACTGATATCGACATCAATCATGTTTCCCGTATTGTTTGAATCAACATGATTATAAGAATTTTTACCTTTAAATTCATAATGATCAATCATGTTTCTCGTATTGTTTGAATCAATATGATTATAAGAATCTGTACCTTTAAGTTTATAATGAGTTGTATAACTATATAAAAAAACATCCTTTGAGTGAGCATAATCTGAAAAACGATCATACGGTTTAATTCCCGAAGGCCATGGACTTATAACAATATCAAAAGTCAGATATGAAGTTTTCCAATCTAAATAACTGCCACAAATAAATTTTAAATCAACAAGATTTTCACAAAATTTATTATTATAATTTTCATATTCGTCTCGCTGCTCTTCATATTTATAATCAATATATGTAAAACATGAACTAAATAAAGTCAGACACAAAATGCAGAATAAAGAAACAAAAGACTTTATCCTCCCTAATTGACAACAAAATGGTATGTTCTTATTCATTGCTAATGTTTATTTATGGGTTTTGAAGAGGTCACTCAGAAGAAGTTTGTTTACTGCCCTGTAGTGCTGATCCAATAATAGCACTTGTTAAATTCTGTGCTTCATCACTACCATTACCCAAAGTACAGCTCGCATCAGGATGACCATTACAAGAGCCACATAGTGGAC
>JAYRWZ010000542.1:0-5540 GCA_041917875.1 Chloroflexota bacterium
CAAGGAAATCCGACAAGGAAATCCGACAAGGAAATCCGACAAGGAAATCCGACAAGGAAATCCGACAAGGAAATCCTCGCAATTGGAAACTTAACCTATTGTAGTAGAGCGCCTCCGATGATAAAAGGTAATTGATGGTTCTTGTATAAACAACTTTTTCTAAACCTTTTATTACAAAAATATTTTTTATGAAAAAAATTCAATATATCTTTTTATCAATATTTGCTGTACTCTTCTTTTTAACAGCCCATACTGCTTTTACACAACAACCCCCATGTCCTCCTCTACCGGATTGTCCTAATGATCCATGGCAAACCGGTTTTATTGATATTCAAGATCCATGTGTACCAACCTGTACATTGCGAGTCTTTTATTGCTATAGAGTAGCTTGTGGGCAATATGCTGATTTCCATGTTTCCGGAATAATGTACTTAAATCCAAGTTGTGGACTGGCATTAAATGGTGGGTGTCCATATAACTTGATCTGGGAAGCAGCCTTAAAAGCAGTTATCAATGAGAATAAATGGGGCATTGTCATTCCACCATGTCCTTCACAAAGCCAAATTATCTGGAGATTGTCCGTTAATCAATGTTGGGGAACGTGGCTATTACCGGATGGGAGATGGTATGATGTTCCGTGTAATTTAGAAGCACAATGTTGGCGCCAATACCGTGTCTGTTTCAATGGTACAACGACAGAATTAGAAGTAATCAGCATGGGTTCTGGTCTTCCAATTGATTGCGACGAATTTACACCACTGCCACCGGTTACGGGTGCTACTCCATTACGCCCTTGTAATCAAATTTGCTATTGATATGTGATAAGTCCTGAGATAAGTCTCAGGACTATTTCTAACTTAATTGAACAACACCATGAAAAATTTACTAATTGCGATTATCGTATTGCCTTTACTTTCCACATGGGAAGTATCAGCACAAAGTAGTAAGTGGCAACCATTATCAAGTAGTCACAATATAGCTGATGCCAGTGGTACAACCATACTTATCGGAGAATCATTTACATTAAAAATATCACAGGATAATGGGAGAACATGGACTTTTGCTCCCTATCGTTTTCCCCATACAATTCGGCAACTGCAATGTTTATCGGATAAACACTGGACGGCTCTATGTGTCGCAACCGATGGAAAGAATCTGTTATTCTACACCACAGATACCGGAAAACATTGGGGCACAATAGACGTACCATCGCCACTGAGTGTCATGGATATCAATAATGATGTATGGTCTATTGTAGGAAGAAAATTAAAAAAATCAGGTAATCAAGGATGGGATTCCTATGCACTGATAAACCTTAGTGACACGGCAAAATCATTACTTATTCACAAACAGTATTGTTATGTACTTTCATTAAAAGGAATTTATAGATTTCATACTTCAAACTCTTCCGATAGTAGCTTCTTTCCTTTTCCAAAAGAAGAAAAGAATATATTCTCCAGATTAAAAAAATGGGAAAATGGAGTATTTGTCGAATCCGGAACAAATAATTTCCGGACATCATCTTTACTGTTGTATAATGATATAGAAAAAGAATGGACATATACACCTTTACCTAAGACTTATGAATGTGTATTACCGATAGAAAACGATAAACTTCTATTAGCAAATTTCGGCTTAAGTACGAGACAATATATTACAGTATATGACCCCAAATCGGGCGATGAACAGGTTTCTGACTTTGAAAGTCTTAAAAATGATTACATTGCAAATTCACTTGCATTTTCAAGCAACATTCGCCATATTTTTCGTTCAACCGAGGGAAGTTTCACAATCATTGGCAATAACAATCTTATAGTCCATTCTGATGATAGCGAAAAATCATGGACCTTGATTTCATATCTACCCGAAGTAACAAAAGATCAATTAGGTGTAAAACATAGTCACCAAAATAACAATATACTTTTTAGAGGATCTGTTTATGCAGGATTGACAAATAATAGTGCTCTATCATTTGTAAAAAGCATAGAGGACACTACTACAGATGGTAAACTAATAATCAGATACTCTTACGATATTGCTGAATTAGAAAATGGAAGATTTGCCGTATCTGAAATCAACACTAATTTCATCAATAAAATTTGGATTATGGATACATTCAGTAGAAAACTTTTGTTATCTTCATTAAAAACATGGGCAAGACCATTATTGTACTCGAATGGAAATAAGTTTTTAGCAGCAATATCAAATAACAATGAAAGCTATCGTTCCAGTATAATAAGCTGGTCCCACAAAAGTGGATTTACGAATGATGGCGATATAGAATTGCCTAATTTTATTGCAAACTCAATCAAAGGGATTGGGGACAGCATAATTTTCATATCAGGGTTTACATATGATTCTAATGGACAAAACCCTTCTTCCACACTGTATGAAATTCGTCCATTTGTAAAAACCGTTAATCCTATTCCATACAATCCGGACACTTCTTCATATTGCTTTATTCAACATATCTTCCCTGATAAATCCTTACTAATTAGCGAAGTAATCCAATTCACAGTCGGGCGGATGAGAAGAGTAGATTTGCAAGGAAAAACTTTATACTTTTCAAAAATTACTCCCGAGCCACTATATTCGCCCATAATTCAAAAGGCATTTTTTAGTAATAACGTTTCGATGAAAGATGATAAACATGGAGCAGCCGTTAATTACGAGAATTTATTTATTACTACGGATGAAGGCAGAACATGGAATGCAGTGGATAATGCCATGAGTTTCCAACCGTCAGTCGGAAATCCAACATCCGTCTCATGGACAAATCACGGGCTTATCGTTGGACATACAGCAGGCACGGCACCCAACACTCGGTCTGTAATTTATCAAAATTTTGATTTTCCAGAGATTACGATAACAAGTATTACCGAACCGACTGAATACCATGCTAATGTTGCTCCATTATGGATTTTTTCAGTTACCCCTTTGCCTGCTACAGAAAAAATCACATGCAAAATTTGGATCAATTCATCAGATGTTTGGAATAACATATCTCTAAAATTAGTATCAATAACCGGTCAAGAAACTGACTTAAGCGATCAATTACCGAGCTTTTTTCCCGGAACAAAAACAGATTTGAGCATATCACTTCCTTCTTCATTAAGTATCGGCGTATATGTTTTAGTGCTCTCTAACCCTAACTTTAAACACTCCATGCCCATTATTATTGGCTCATCAACACAATGATAGACCTACATAACAAAGAGTTATATAACGATGAAATCAAAATATAAAAACTAAATGTATTTTTACTGGACTTATGAATTGTAATTTACCCCAGTAAGCAGAAACTAAGTTTATTTAATCTATCCTCCCTATTTTCTATATTTCTCAGTGAAAAAGGGAGGTGATTTTTAATAAATACTTCTGACCGATTGAAAGATAAACAAAAAATGCTACGCTTCGCATCTATCATTCATGAATAATTTTTTGTAGCATAAATCTTTGTAACAATCCAAGCCAAGCAACCTAATTTGTCAGAACAGCAATACCACTACCCTATACACCTTGGTCATCAAAAGCGATGCTTGCGCCGTTTTTTTTTCATGGGCACAAACTTCTTTATGGATAATCTGCTAAATTTGCCAATATTTACATAAGATAACCATGACAGCACAACAACTTGAATATATCGTAGCATTGGACACTCATCGTCATTTCGTAACAGCGGCAGCGGCTTGTTTTGTGACACAATCCACTCTCAGTGCGCAAATCCACAAATTGGAACAAGAACTGAATATCATCCTTTTTGATAGGAGCCGCCAACCGGTGGTGCCTACAGCTGCCGGACAACTTATCATTGAACAAGCGCGTGTGGCTTTACGCGAATTGCGGAAAATCAATGACATCGTCGCCGAACAAAGCAGTGTTATTCGCGGCACTCTTACTCTCGGCATTATTCCCACACTTGCTCCCTATATACTCAGCTTATTTTTGGAACAATTCCGCACTCGCTACCCGGAGGTGCATGTTCAAATCGAAGAGGAAACCACTGCCGCCATAGTGCGTAAACTCAAACATGACCAATTGGATTGTGCTTTGCTGGCTACTCCCTTAGGCGAGCCGTCCTTAATTGAAGACCATGTGTTTACTGAACCTTTTATAGTCTATATGGCACATGATCATCCTTTGTTGGGCTTATCGTCAATATCGCCACAATTACTGCAAAACGAAGAACTTGTCGTATTGACCGAAGCGCATTGTTTTGGTGGACAAATGCTTACGGTATGCAATCGAACCGACGATAGCCGAGTGGCATTCAAAGCAGGCAGCATAGAAACGCTCAAATGTTTGACTGATATTGGCAAATGTGCCACTTTATTGCCGGAACTTTCTGTTTCTGCTTTAACCGATGATGAACTTTTACGTGTGCGCCCCTTTACTGTACCCACCCCCGCTCGCACAATTTCTGTGGTCTATCATCGCAGTATGGTCAAAAGGAATATTATAGAGCATTTGCAAAAAGTGATACGCGAGCATATACCGCAAGAATGGCTTAACCCGCACACTATGCAAGCCGTGGCTTTACGTCATCAACCATAAAAGCAAGAACATTGGCATCTTGCACAAAAATTCGTAGTTTGCATTCATCTTTCTATAACTAAGCCGAATCCGATGATTATTACGACGGAAGCAATAATTCTTCACAGCAGAAAATATAGCGACACAAGCAAAATACTTGTTGCCTTCACCCGCGATGAAGGGAAAGTATCGCTGATTGCTAAAGGAGCACGCAATCCGAAAAGTAAATTCGGAGGATGTCTGGAGCCATTATCTTTCAGCTCATTAACCATTTACAAAAAAGCCAATAAAGAGTTACATACGCTGGGCAAAGCCGAAATTATAAGCCCTTTGCGTCGCCTCACTGCCGATTATGATAAATTAACCACTGCATTATCCATTGCCGAAGCGGTCAATCTTACTCAGATGAATGAAACGCCACACCAAGAATTGTTCGACACCGTTTGTGCCGTTTTGTCTGCACTCAATGATGCCGAGCACAATAATTTTTCCCATATTGTGTGGTTTCAATTGCGGCTGGCAGCTCTTATGGGATTTATGGTGGAAATGGAAGAATTTGTGGACAATGGCTCACCGATCATTGCCGAACCCGATGAGGAATATATAGTGTCCATTGCCAATGGAGGAGTGCTTTCTGCGGAAACATCGCGCTATGCGGCAGGGTATCGGCTTACGGCACAAGAGTTGCAGATATTGAGCAATCTTTGGGCGGCTGATGTGTCTATGGTGCATACCATTGCCCTACAAGACAATGAAAAAGCACGATTATCAGATTTTATGACACAGTATTTCAGTTTTCATTTAGACAAGCGTTTGCACTATAAATCAAGGCATCTTCATACCGATAATGTTCTCACTTCTTTATTGTCTATACCATGATTCTTGATATACTTATCACATTATTTTTGGTGTTTCTGAACGGCTTTTTTGTTGCCGCGGAATTTGCCATAGTCAAAGTCAGATTATCACAAATTGAGCTTATAGCAAGAGCAGGTAACCCTTTTGCA
>JAYRWZ010000543.1:0-3520 GCA_041917875.1 Chloroflexota bacterium
AATACCACTTGTGATGAACTGATTGCGCCATGCTTTACCATAATGACCAACAAGGACAGGAAAGTTTGATTTATATGCTGCGGAAAGTTCCATATTGGTCAACTCAAAATATTCTCCGGCTTTTAAACTTTTTGAGACAGTTTTATAACCGGTACCATCTTGGCGCATCTGCTGGATAATGGTTTTATCTTTTGTTGCAACAAAACGGATTAAATCACCAATATCATCGGGGTCAATATTACGAACATAACGATTAGTGTAAAGGATAGGAGCTGAAACATACTCTGTCCCAAGCAATTCTTCCGGCCACAACATATCAATAAGCATATTACGCATGAAGTTCGCCGGACGACCTAACATTCTTTGGCTATAACGAGGAAAAGCACCTTTTGTATGACCTGAAATAACTGCTATCGGCTTGTCAGCGGTGATCAATGTGCCGGTTAAATCGCCATCAATGTGGGTATAAGAGCTTCTTTTTTCATTGTGGATAAGGTAAGTCTGACCTTTGTTTAAGGTGATTTGACCTATTTCGCCTTTTTTAACTTTTTGAGTATTGCAGGAAGGAACATAGGTAATTGCAGTTTTGTCTTGCGTTGCCGTGATTACTATCTGTGACGGTTTGATTTCATCAGTCTCATCCTGATAGAGGTTTAAGGTTCTATAGCTTTTGCCTAACCAAACAGCGGGAATAACACGATATGCCTCGCCTGACCAACGATACGACACAAAGACTGTTAAGGAAACCGGCTCCGTTGATGTTACATGCACACCAAGATTTTGTACTGTTTCATTGATGGTGTTCATATAATCATCGCTTAAAGCAATTTTATGAACTTTGTTCGGGGAGATATTTGCTTGGAATGTTGTTCCCAAGCCATTACATCTGCCGAAAACTTTCGTTGTCTTTTTCGATGAAACCCACAACTCAACCGAAGCAGGTCCGCGAGTACCCTCTGCCGGTTCTTTAGCACAGTGCGGAATTGCAAAGTAGTACTCCTTGCCTTCTGTAATCTCGCTCACATTGTTCTTATTCTGTGCAGAAACAATGCCGGTAAACATTGTTCCGAGCATGAAGGCTAAGAGCAGCGTTCTCAACGATTCAATTCGTAAAAAACGATTCATAACATATACCTCTTAAAAATGAATGTATTGTAATTAAACAAATATACAAAAGAATTGACTAAATGCACACATCACGGTTGTTTTTTTTTTCACCAAACAAGATTCTTGTCAAGATATTACGAATCCGTTACTTGCATCAAACCAATCATGCCTGTAATCTATCGTTTGATTTCATATCACTGACGGCAAGCAAAAAAACTTCTACTGCACATTGCTATAACTTCGCAATGAAAAAATAGTCGCAAAATTTTGTCAAAACGTTGCAAAAATTCTTTCCTGTGTCACGATAGTAGCATCTTTCCATATCATACTCGGTTATGTAGCACACATTCCGGAAGGATTCATTGCACATTACACTAGCTATAACTTACTTCTTGCAATGATGAAATTTTGTCTTAGATGTTACAGAAACCACTGTAAAAAGTGCCTTTACAGCCCAATAACGAGAAATTTTCCAATCCGGGCATCATTGTGTTGTATCAATGTCACATAGTAAACCCCGGGAAGCAAGTCCTGAGTAATGCCTTGTTGTAATTGAACATCAGAGATATTGTCAATCATTCTTACCGTTTCTCCAAGAGCATTCACAATATGAAGTCCGGTCGGTAAATCTAATGGCTTTTCAAGTATAATCCGTAAAATATTATGCTTATATTGAACCGAAAGTGATTGATTATTGCCGGAAAACCCTTCATCCGAAAGTGAAGTCATCGGATATTCATAGAGCAAAAAGCCCTCTTCAGTAGCAAAATAGACAATATCTCCTCCATTTTTGTTTTTAGCAAAACGCAGTATCCATACATTTTGCCTCAAGGTCGAAAACCAAGGAATCGTTGTATCCTGTTCCCACACCTTACCAGTATTGACCGAGTTACTTAAGACTCCTTTACCGGGAATATCATCCACCCCACCAAAGCCATCAGATAGGCCTCCAACCCACAATTCATCCTCATCATCAGAAAATGGTCTTGAATCAACTGCCCATATACTTGTGTCTTGATAACCAATCCTATTCCAGGTAAAACCATAATCAGTTGATTGAAATACACCGCCATTTGGCTTACTCTCGGGAAAAAAATATGTGACAACAGCATACATAATCGCCGGATTTCTCTTACTTATGACAATTTTGGGAACCTCACCATCGCTGAAACTGTTTTTTGACAACTGCGCAATTTGTGTCCACGATTTTCCTTCATCTGTTGAACGGACAACTACACTCGGCGTACAACCACCATAAATAATATTTGTGCTGTCGCGGCGAGGCGTTAATGTACAGAGGAAATAGCGTGTTTCGGGTAAGACCTTACCAATGCTGTCCCACGTTAGTCCAATATCCGTGCTTTTTCGGATGATTCGTGATGTAAGCTCACCGGCAATCATCGTTGAAGGGTTATTAGGAACTGTATAGATAATCTCACTAGGCGCAAAATATGGGCTGAGTGTTTCAATGACTGTACTCCATGTATTACCACGGTCATTGCTGCGACGAACTGTGCCGAAACCTAAGCCGGCAACAATAATCACCGAGGTATCTTCTTCGCTGACAACGACATTCGTAAAACGTGAAGTCCCTGTTTCAAATTCAACAATTAAGGTGTCCCATGTTTTACCGGCATTGTCGGTGCGATACAGTTTTCGTCCCAATCCACCGACATATATCGTATTCGGGTTTTTAGGATTGACAGCAAAGCCATAGGTAGGCGCATCAATCAATCGAGCCCATTGTGCAATCATCCCTTCAGATAATGCAGTTACAACGATAACATACATCAAACAACGTACAATAAACATAGCATTTTCTCCAAAATTTCATCAAATTTACAGTTTTTTTGATAAGTAATGGCAATTCGTTTATGCTTCACCGTGCAGAAGGGCTTACAAGTAAGAGAATACAACACAATCATCTTGAGGGCGTTCTCTTATGAAAATCCATAATTTTGCATATATTTTGGAGTTCTACCTATGAATAATTTTCTTTCAAATCCTTATTTATCTTTACTTATACGGCTTTTTATCGGCTTTTTGTTTATTGCCGCCGCCGTTGACAAGATTGCACAACCGGCAGACTTTGCTAAAAACGTTGCCAATTATCATATTCCACCCTATAGTTTGACCAATATCGTTGCTCTGACTTTACCATGGCTTGAATTTGTTGTCGGGTTATTGCTCATTCTCGGTGTACGAGTAAAAGCGGCTTCTATTCTCACTTCAGCCATGCTTGTCATATTCATTATACTTATTGCTTCGGCAATGATACGCGGCTTTAATATACAATGCGGATGCTTTTCGCAATCAGCTGGATCGGCGGCAGAGGTTTCGACCGTCGGATGGAAGAAAATTTTTGAGGATATTGGTTTGCTGATTTGCTCAGTATATTTAACTTATTTCCCCC
>JAYRWZ010000544.1:0-2608 GCA_041917875.1 Chloroflexota bacterium
GATTCTTGTGTTATGGGAATCATTGGTTCTGCTTGGGCGGCGGAGTTTTGTATATCGGATGCTTGCTTGTCAGAATTGACGGATAACTGATTCGCAAATACTGTATTTGCGGATTTATCAGATGCTTGCGGTGTTGGCGATGATAGATAGACATAGCGCACAGTTTCTTTGACCATATTGCGTGTATCGGTTTCTACAGTATTGGTATTGCTTTCTGTATTGATAGGCGATTGTGTCTGCGATATGTGTTGTTTCGATGCCGTAGCAGACGATTGCACGGATTGCGTATCGGAAGAAAATTGTATTGTGTCGGTGCCGAAGAGCACAGCCAAGGAAGTTGCCGTAATGACTACACCGCTAAGCAGTGCATGAATATAACCACCGATATATGCACCTGTTTTAGTGAAAAAAGAAGCTATTGCACCGGAAGAACCGGCATTGGTCGCCACTGTTGCAGCAGTAACCGCCGCCGCAATAGGAGCTGTATAGCCCAAAGTATTAAAAATTTTCATCGTAGATTCAACGGGAGGGACAAAAGCTTTGACATCCGATTGCAAAGCACCATTAAGAGAGAGTAATTCTTTTAACTCATTGCGTAACTCTTGGTTGGTACTCATTTCGGCAAACAGTATTTCTTCATGTTGATGTTCGAGTGAACCATCCACGAAGTCATACAAAAGCGAAGTGTAATCATCTTGTAACATATATAAAACCTTATGTATCGTCGTTGAAATTGTTTATGAAAATTCTTTTAAATAAGGGAGCAGAATGGACTTAATTTTTTGTTTAGCTCTAAAGACACGCGATTTTGCATTTGCAATGGTTGTACCGGTTAATTCTGCAATCTCGCCATGCGACATACCCGAATATTCTCGCAATACAAATGCTTCACGGTGATCTTCGTCCAAAAGCTCTAATGAACGCGTGAGTAAATTGAGCAGTTCTTGTTGTTCATAGCCGGGGGAATGATCGGCAAGCCAATGCTCGACATCATCCAAAGGCACATTATTTTTTTTACTTCTCTTATAGTTTAAGCATAAGTTGCGTGCAATAGTCATCAAAAAACCGGGTACATTTGTCATAACACGCTCGGTTGTTGCACTTTGATGAAAACGGATGAATGTTTCTTGGAATAAATCTTCGGCATGGGCATGGTCATCAGTCACACGATAACAATAAGCGTGAATGCGTGATGAATAGCGATTATACAACTCCGTAAAAGCTGATTCTCCTGCTTGTCCGCCATCTTTGATCATTACAAAAAGCTCAATGTCGGTGTATGTCGAATATGGTTTTGCCATAAATACGAGAATTGTTCTAAAGCCCGATAGTTTCAAAAATACCGTATTCGTTTTCCATAAAAACACATAAGAAGTGAAAACGGTGCAAAGCCTATGGCAAAAGCCATAGAAAAATGGGGCGAAGTTCATTATCTTCGCACAATCACTAATGGGAAAGCATGAAGGGAACATGGATGCAGTTGAGGTAAAGTCCATCACAAAGACATTCCGCTCTTCGACGAAACAAGAAGGTTTATGGGGATCTTTGAAAAGTGTTGTTCATCGTGAGTATAAACACTATACCGCAGTGAATGATGTGAGTTTTAATGTGGCTAAGGGGCAGCTTTTGGGACTATTGGGGGCAAATGGTGCCGGAAAAACAACATTATTAAAGATATTATCCGGTCTTTTGGTGCCAACATCGGGGCAAGCGAGTGTCTTGGGATTTGTCCCGTGGCGGCGTAAGAATGACTTTTTACATCGTTTTTCACTGGTGATGGGACAAAGAAATCAATTATGGTGGGATTTGCCGGCTGCAGATTCCTTTCTTTTGAATAAAGAAATCTACGGTTTGGAGCATAATTCCTTTGTCAAATGGCGTGATGAACTTGCAGAACGATTAGATGTAGCCGACAAATTACATATACAATTACGGCGATTATCACTTGGAGAAAGGATGAAATGCGAGTTGATTGGTGCATTATTACACAAACCGGAAGTAATTTTCCTCGATGAACCTACAATTGGGCTTGATGTTGTAGCTCAACATAGTCTGCGTGAATTTATTCGCCAATACAACAAAGACTTTACCACAACCGTGATACTTACAAGTCATTATATGGATGATATAGAAGCACTGTGCGAAAGGGTATTGTTGATAGATGAAGGGAGTCTGCTGTTTGATGGGCAATTACAGGAGTTGAGTAAAGAATTTTCGGCAGAAAAAGTGGTGCAACTTGATTTTTTGAAACCGGTTAATCAGAAGGATATCGAATCATTCGGCACCGTAACAGAATGCAGTTCCGAGCGAATCGTCCTGCGAATTGATGCCGAGAATACTCCAACGATTACGGCAGAAATACTATCACAATATCCTGTTGCTGACCTAACAATCACAGCCGTACCGATTGAAGAAATCGTCCGGAAAATCTTTGTCAAAAATTCAAGTGAAACAGAGAAAAAGTAAGTTTTTTCAAAAAAAGTTTCGCAATAAATTTGTTTATATGGAAAAAGTCCTTAATTTTGCAGTCCTATCGCGAACGCAGTAGTCACAACTAAGGCGGGAGCGAAGGACAAAGCAAGAGAGCGTACTTTGAAAACAGAGGATA
>JAYRWZ010000545.1:0-2996 GCA_041917875.1 Chloroflexota bacterium
AGTTGTTGTTGTTTTTGCAAATATACAAACATTCAACTTCCCGACTTTTGTTTAAACAAGTTCAATATCAAAACCCTCGCATATTCCACATAAAGTGTCTTTATTTTGCACATCAGCTATGACATAGTTCATAGTCAATTCTGCTAACTGCTGTGCTTTTTCTTGAGTACGAACAACGGCTGTAACTTCATAATTTTGCTCAACAAGTTTTTTAACAACGTTACGACCTACATTACCGGAAGCACCAAAAATTATTACTTTTTTCATAAATATCAATTTAGTAAAACATACAATATCTATTAGATAACTAATTATGTTTAATAATCAATTTTTCAGATAGTAAATAATTTTTCTGCGTTCTTACCTGTATAAAATATACACCATCCGAATAATTTTGTAAAGTTAAGGGGATAGATGAATTTTTCGGATTATCATTCGATGTCAAAGAATACACCTTATGAGAGAAAACATTATAGACATCCACAGCAATTATATTATCATTTTCAGGTATTGAACATATAATATTTACACTATTTTCGGCAGGATTAGGCGATATGGTCAATATTTTCTTGTCATCTGTAAATTCATCAGAATGTCCACTAATAACTTGTGTTTTCCAATGTTGGAGTAATTGACGCAATGCTTCTGGTCTATTTATTGGTTTACTCAAACCGAGTTGATCAACGGTATTGACACCATGACATGATGCACATACACGAATTTCTCCCGATTGAACAGTAACCCAATATCGTTCACGAACCACAGGTGTACCTTTTCCATCGGTAAGTTGCCATGACAATGCACGGTGAGCAGGAACAATAGCCGCCATAGATCCATCAGAAGCTATTTTCACACTACCCTTTACTTTATTATTTTTATCATTATTCATAAGTAATGATTGTTCATGATGAAGAATTTGAGGCAAAACACGTCGTCCGGAGTTAGGTGTCGTATGACCTCCTGCCCCACCCTGTCCACGTATTAAATCAGCTTGGAATATCTGCATATATTCCACATCATAGACAGTACCATCATTAACGATATGCTCAACACCATTGGGAACACGTAAATTAAATGGCTGATTATCATCATTTCTATCACGGGTGACCACATTACGACTTACGATTAATCCAAGATTATTATCGTTCATCCACTTACGAAATATTTGTTCATCCACCCCTATTTCAGAAAAAACATCGGATTCACTCGAAGATAATGTTGTTTCTTTTTTCATGGGAGGAACGGTTCTCGCTCTCACTTCAACAGGCTCTAATTCCCACAATGTATCATTCTGTGTGATAAAATAATCATTACCATTGTAATACTTCACGGTGCGAACTATTCCTGATGTAAGTGGCTTTTCTGCAACATATAACTGTTTCCCGTCAATTATCTCTTGACGCAAGGTTTTTATGCGGAAATTATATCGAATCTTTGGTTGTGATGAAGTTCCATTATTTCCATTTGGATTTTTACTTTCACTATGAACTGCAAGGAGAGTGCCATTTGTTAATGGTAAAGGATCCCTGTATCGCCCGCTATGGTGAGCATTGGCAGTTTGTCCAAGTTCAACGGAACCGGCAGTAGATGAATGTGTTAACTCTTCAATAATCATGTTCTCAGGATTTTCGTGAAGTTTACCGGAAAATTTAATTAATTGACCTGATGTTTCATGAGCGAATTCAGGTGAAACTGCGGCAAAATACACTCCTTGATTACTCGGATCTTCTTTAATTTGGAAAGGACCTGAATCACCACGCAAACTATACGAATTCTTTACCCAATTTTTTTTAATCACATAGCGTAAGTTTTTATCGGAAGGATATGATGGTTCTGTATATGTACCACCCCACTCATGCCTTCCAACATGATTTATTGTTTCCTCTTCTGTACCGTCTTGATTAATTTCCCATGGGAAAAATTGATTAAATGTATGAGGCGAAAATAAAGGATTATAATCCGGATTATTTTTTGTTCGTGGCTCAGGAAATACTTCTGCCCTACTTTCAAGAGGTTGTGCTAATGAATCCTCGCTTGCATAATTAAAAGTTCCATATTTTTGACCTGCTCTATCCAAATCTGCTTGTTGATCGCGTTGCAGATGATCCCACCTTGTAAATATTACTCTTCCATAACTGTCAATACTGGGATAAAAAGATCCGCTTGGTGAATGTTGTAATAATGTAAGCTCACCATTAATGGTTGATAATTTCCAGAGACCTGAAACAACTTGTGCATTTTCATATTCATCAAGAGGCGGATAATGGTATGATTTACGTGTTATCGGTTGATCCGAAGTGAAGATAATATTATCATCACTTCCATAGATTGGAGAAATATTATTATACCGTTCAGGTTGATATGGTATCTTAGTAATTTTAGGCTTTTCATCTTTTCCCAGACCTTCAATTTCATAAATTTGCCAATATGTATCTATGGTTTGCCAAATTTTCGTTGGCGCACCAATAACCATACTAAAAAGGGCTTTTTTCTCGCTCCAATGAACACATGGCTGCCTTACGGCAATACTTTTTTCTCCTTGAAATTCATTTGATTCACCAAAACCGGCTTCTCGAGTAAGATTACGCAAGGTACCATCTGGATACAGTATCATGAGATCACCTCCTCGTGGCGCATTATTCATTGAGGAAATATGATTACTGAATGTCTGTGTCACTGACGTAAAACCGAATGTCGGAACTTGTGTGACGAATAGAATCGGGTTCTGACCCTGAGCATTCAAAGTAATCATCAACATCAAGAAAAGAACAAGAGAGGAAACAATTTTCATAAAAACCTCTTTTATTAACAAGTTAAGCCTAGTACAAAGATACATATATTTCCTCGTAACTTCATCATGTATTCATGATAGTTGGAACATTTCTGTTTAACGGTTAAAGCCATTGTACAGATTTTCATGATTTAGTTACACAATTAGCACAGATATAAAACACTAAGTACTGTAAAGTTATTAATTACGGTTAATTGTCTTTTTA
>JAYRWZ010000546.1:0-4939 GCA_041917875.1 Chloroflexota bacterium
AGCACTGAGTACAGCTTCGGGTTGAATATTGCCGGCAGCAACAAAGAAGCCATTACGCAAAAGAATGTCATTGTGCCATTGATGACAATGTTCGGCTTGAATATCGTGAATAGCTTTTTTTGAGCCGTACCATTGCACTTCATAGGGGTGGCCGGCATATAAATGACTTTCGGCAGCTTTGAAAGCTACAGATTGCGGATCATTTTCAGTTCTTTCGATGTCAGCATATATTTTAATTTTGAGTTTATCGGATTCATGTTGTTGAAAAGCCGGTTGCATCACGCATTCAGCCATCAGACGCATGGCATCATTGAAGTAACGAGAAAGTATATTGATGGAAATGGTCATTATATCGCGTTCGATGGAAGTATAAAGCGAACCGCCCCATGTTTCAATCGTGTCGGCGATATGTTGTGCCGTGCTATTGTGTGTCCCTCTTGTGAGCATTTTTGAAGCAAAATATCCGAGACCGGGCTGACCGTCAGTATACCCCATACGCAAAGTAAGTGAAAAAAATGCAAGTGGTTGCGTATGGTCTTCGATACAATAAAGCCGCATGCCTTTGGCAGTGAGATGAAGAGCCGGAAGCATTGGCTGATAGGTTGAATTATGTTCAATTGAAGGCGGAATTGCTCTGTTCATAGTGTCTCGTTATAATGTTAATGTTGGCAAAGTAACGAAAATTTAATGAGAAAAAGTGATAATTTTTTGAAAAATCGAAAAAATTCACTACAATTTCTTCAATTCATATTACGCAATGGAGCAAACATTTAAACGGATATGTTTGATGATCAATTCGTAGATTGCATTCGAACAGTCAGAACAAATACTGCCGTCGCCGGTGTTGCATATCGCTTCCTTTAATGAACACTGTGTATTAAAATTATACTAGGATGACAGTGATTTGAGTATCTACATGATTGACAAACTTGAATTACAAAGAGATAATCGTATTTTGACTAATAAGAACACTTTTGTTTGAGTATAAATTAAGACAAAAGGGAACTTTTTTGAGTTTTCGAGGTATAGTTAGTTCCCGAAATAATAAACTATGGAGCAAGAACATGGAATCCTTTATTTTCAGCGTTGATGTCGAAGCATGGTATGATGCAAGTGTGATCAAAAAAATGCAACCATGTTTGAATACAGATAAATGCACAGACAGAGTATTAGAACCAATGCTGTGGCTTCTTGATACATTAGATGCCTTCGGCGGAAAGGCAACATTCTTTGTGCTAGCCAGGATTGCAAAAAAATACCCTTTGCTCATTAAAGAAATTGTCCGGCGCGGTCATGAGGTCGGCTCGCATGGCTTTGAACATATTCCATTAACACAACGCAGTATGGCAGAAATTCACAATGATGTAACCATATCCAAAGACATTTTGGAACAGTCATCAGGCACCTTAATTAAGGGGTATAGAGCACCCTGTTTTTCAATCACAGCCAAGAATATGTGCGTGTATGAATCACTTGCAGAAGCGGGCTATGTTTATGATTCTTCCGTATATCCATTTTCACTTCATCCACAGTACGGAATAGCTGATGCCCCTCTCGCTCCTTATTATGCTCATGAACATATTCTCGAATTTCCTCTCTCTTGCATCTCATTGCTGGGTATGAGAGTTCCTTGCAGCGGTGGCGCATATTTTCGCTTGTCACCTACATTATACACAAAGAGTTGTATGTCTGCTATAACACATAAAAGCCGACCGTTTGTTTTTTACATTCATCCGTGGGAATTAGACGATGCGCAGCCGCGAGTCGGTTCATTTTCATTGAATTATTTACGTCATTATTCTTTTTTATCCACCACGAGAAAAAAAATTTTATCATTATTGAAAACTGTAAGAACTGTGTCTTTCGAACAATGGATGCAACAGAGTAACACTACATTATCGCTTCGGTGAACATAATAATAAACATTGATTTTTATGATTGACCCAACGTTGTTCAGCAACATAGCCGCTTCCTTTTATCAGAACAGTATTACCTGCGGCATGAAGCACCGACAAAGCACTGCGCATGCTCATTCCTCGAACATCAGGGCGAGAGTTGAGCGAATCTTGTGTTTGTTTTTTGGTTCTAACAGTGACAATAATTGGTGAAGACTTTGGTACAGACAGACCGGCAGCCGGCGATTGCGTAATGATAATACCTTGATCGGGAGTACGGTAAAGATGAACGCCTGCTTTTTGAGCAATTTCTTTTGCTCTTGTCATAGACATTCCTCGCAATTCGGGCACAATGACCGAATCTTTTACGGCTTCTTTTGCAGCAGTGACAGAAGTGACGGCTATTCTTTTTGCACTAATCCAACGAGAAGCGATTCTTCTGAAAATAGGAGCAGCGGTCATTCCTCCATATATATTAGTCATTGGTTTATCGAGCATGACTATCATAGCCAAACGAGGCGCGTCTGCGGGAAAAAATCCAACAAAAGAGGCAGTATAAGCCGAGCGATTATATTCACCTTCCACTAATTGTTGAGCAGTTCCGGTTTTACCTGCTATTAACATTCCGGGAATACGAGCTTGTTGAGCAGTACCCTTTTCCACAACACCTTGCAACATTTGCGTTACTGTTGCAGCCGTCTTTTCCGATACCACGTGACGAATTTTCTGTGGTGATTGCTGTTCGATAATTTCGCCTTCTTCATTGAGTATAGATTTCACCAAATACGGTTTCATCATTATACCTTTATTTGCGATGGCAGAATACGCATTGAGTGTTTGTAAAGCAGTTGAAGCAAGTTGATAACCATAAGACATAAATATCTTGGTTGAGCCATCAAATTGACGTGGCTTTTTCAATTTACCTTTTACTTCACCGGAAATATCAATGCCTGATTCTATACCATACCCAAAATCACGAGCGTATTTGTAAAATACATCATTGGAAATTTTTTGCGACAACTTAGCAAAAACCACGTTGCTCGATTGTTCCAATGCTTGAGCAAATGTCACTAATCCAACAGGATGTGAATCCTTTACTTCGACATCGCCAAAACGCCATTGCCCTGATTCACCGGAAACAGTATCATGCGGAGCTATAATTCCTTCTTCAATAGCCGCTGCCGTTGTAATCAGTTTGAAGGTTGAACCCGGTTCATACATATCCGTAATTGCACGAAGCCGCATAGTTTCTGTCTCAGCCGATTCGGGAAAATTAGGATTAAAAGAAGGAGAAGACGCTAAAGCAAGTATTTCCCCTGTGCTCGGCTCTATGGCGACGACCGTACCGGAACTTGCGCCTGATTCTTCGATTCCGTTACGTAATTCATACTCAGCAATTCTTTGTAACTCTAAATCAAGAGTAGTCATCACCGAACTGCCGTTTACAGCCGGCACAGTCGGGAAGTCCACCATGGGTCTGATATTGCCTCGTCCGTCACGGAGCAAAATTTTCTGACCTTTCGTCCCTCGCAGGAGTTGATCGAAAGAAAGCTCTAAGCCGTTAAGTCCTTTATTATCAACATTAGTACACCCAATCACCTGAGAACCGGTTTCTCCATAAAGATAAGTGCGGCGCGGCTCTTTAATACGAATAAGTCCGGGATCTTGTAAAGTATCCAATGACTTAGTATCAAAATAGCCATTACGCAAAAGCCATAGAAAAGAACCTTTTGCTTGACTGAGTTTTTGTCGCCAGAATTGAACACTGTCACCGGTAACTTGACTTAAAATCCTTACAAGTTTTTCGGGATTTTTAATCATTGTAGGGTCAGCCGCATATGAGGTGCTGCGAATAGTAATCGCAAGTGGTTTTAAGGAACGATCATAAATAATACCCCGTTCGGGTTTCATTTCGACTCTAAATTCATATTGACGGCGGGCAAGTTCACTATATGTATCGGATTGTATAACTTGCACAAAAAACAAACGAGCAGCAAGAATCGCAAAACCAAGAAGGAGTATTGTAGTAAGCACACCAATTTTCCAATAGGGGTAACTGCGTGTTACCTGCTTTTCCTCAGTTATTGTGTTTTGAATGTTTTGTATCATATATCGAAAAACTTAGTGCAAAACTTGTGGGGCACTTTGATTGGGAACCATACCTAATTTTTCTTTAGCGATCGTTGTGATCCGCTCTGCCGATTGCAAACGAGCAATTGATTCTTCCAATCGTCTGCTTTGATAAAGTAAGGAATCATGTTTTTCCTCGAGTTTTGGTATGCGGCGCAATAACGTATTGACAGATATAACATTACTCACATAGAGCACCATAAAAACGGCACTCATGCCTAAAAGCCCGAAGACACTCCACCGGTTGAGCAAGCGACGCGTTCGCACAATGGCAGCGGCTTCTTTTTTCTGTACTGTCATAAATCTTCCTTCTTAAACTGCTTTGCAAAATTACGACTGAAGCCCGCGAAATGATATGAAGATTGTGAAAATACCCATAATTTGCATCTATAATTATGAAAAATTACTATAAAGATTATGAATACTGTCTATTCTTCAAGCGAATCGTTCCCTCAAGAGATTGAATGTCATTTCAATGATTCTTTAGTTCATATCGGTGATTCGACATTTACCGCTACCATTTTACAAGATTACCCTACCGTCGTGGAACTAAGTGACGGCACACAAAAGCATCGTTGCATTGTGACACGCAATGCAAAAGGACAACCCATAGTTTCTTATCGCGGCTATGTGTATCCCATGCAGTTGAGCAATCCCAAAGAACAACAATATCAAACCATCCTAAAATCAGTTGCAGATACAACTTCACGTCCGGCACGCATTGTTGCTCCCATGCCGGGGCTGATAAAGAATGTGGCATTATCGGTCGGAGATACCGTGAAAAAAGGAACCGTCGTGCTTACATTAGAAGCAATGAAAATGGAAAATGCGATTAAATCACCGGCGGCGGGAATCATTGCAGCTTTACATGTTCAACCGGGTCAAGCAGTAGAAAAAGGTGTTGTTTTGTGCGA
>JAYRWZ010000547.1:0-4736 GCA_041917875.1 Chloroflexota bacterium
ATACATCGACGGATATTACAATATGCAACGCCGTCATTCGGGTATCGGATATTTAACACCAAATGAGTTTGAAACACAATTCTACTCATCATAAATCAAAAATTATTAATTGTGCGTGTACGTCGTTTTCGATACACATCAGCATGATACGGTGTAAGTTTTCTGTACTTTTCCCACAGTGGATCGGTGCTTAGAAATCTGCCTGTCTCCGATTCATATTTGCGAACCCCAAAGTCACCAAGGTCGCTTTCGGCATCTTTCTCTTTGCCAATATACGAAAGTCTGTCGGAATTTTGTTGTCCGCCGCTTGAGTTAAGGATAGTTCCGAATGGCTCATACGTATTCCAATCATGGAGCTAAGATAGTGCCTAAAATTAGTGAAATATGTAAGATACATCAAAATTTCCTATCGTTTCAGCAAGATCTTTCGGACTAACTCCATGGTAATTCGGAGTTTTATAATCAGCATTGTTTTCTTTAAGTAACATAATTAACTTCGGATTACCTTGTGAATTAAATACAGCATCAAAAATCGGGGTGTTTCCATTATTATCTTTAATATTTACATCAGCATTATATGTAATGAGTAACCTTGCAATTTCAAATTGATTGTGAATTGATGCAAAATGTAAAGGAGTTTTTCCATATTTATCTTGATGATTGATATTAGTATTTGCAAAACATAATACCTCAACAATATCTATTGAACCAACAAGAATGGCTTCATAAAGTGCAGTTCTATTATAACTGTCAACAGAATTTACATCAAAACCACCTTCAATTAATGACTTTACTAATGTTGTATCATCAGTTTGTATAGCGGAAATCAGTATTTCGATATTCATTTACCTTATAAATACTCTTCTTGATTTTCGGTAATTTTCTTAAAAATTAATATCAATGTTTCTAGTGTAGAAGGGTCTCCACATGCTTCAAAAGTGTAACCATTGCTTTTAAATTGATACCAGTGATTTTCATCTACTTCGTTAAGTTGAAGTTCAATAATTAAACCTTCTAAATCCGTACCAGATATATTAATCTTTATAACCCAGCCCGGATTATCTATTGTAGTTATCTTGATACCGAATGTGTGCTCCCAATCGCCGTCACATTGGGATTGATACCATTCTTGCAGCCACTGCAATGCGTTCATTGTAATCTCCTTAGGTAATTCACTAGTCTTTACATCTCTTGATTTTTCTGATTGTTTGTTTTTTTTGTGTAATTTTTATACTAAGTTAATGATAAATATTGTCTTAGAAATATAGAATGATGTCCATACATGAGACAAAGTATAATCCTAAAGTCCCAAGATTTCTATTATCTCTGCGGTAACAAATAATTCGTAACAATCATTCAAGATAAGATAATTTTCCTGACCTGTTCCTGTTACTTTTAGACTCCAACATCTATCGACTAAACCAAGTTCGTCAGGGGAACAAAAGGACTTAGCAATAAACCCATTATCAAAGATTATTTCAATTTGGTTATCAATGATTGAAGATTCTTTTACATATGAACCATATAAATTAAAAAGATTATAAGGCTCAATCTGTTCTCCGTTTGTATCTATGAGCGTAAGACCCTCGTTAAATTCTATAGTTATATCTGGAAAATTATCATAAATAGCACTAATATCTGGTACCGATAATTTTATGGACCATAAACCACTGTACTCCACAGAATATACGCCTGATTCTTTGAGTATTTTATTTAAACTTGTCATTTATTAATGTTGTTTTATATGATTGTCTGATTTATTAGTTGTCGCTTTTCCACTTGGTGTCTTCGGACTACTTGTATTTGGGTGTGTAATTACCGCTCTTTTCCCATGATGGGCATTGCCTTCCATAGTTCTCACATCTATCTTGCCGTTCGTTGTATTAACAGTATGAATCACGCCCGGTTCAGATTTTTCTGATGGTCTTGAAGGATATCCTGCCCTGTCAAACCCATCTCTCATTACTTTCTGGTCTTTGGGAACTGTAACTCCGTCGGGAGTTACAACATAGTCTGTTGAACCTTTTTTCCCTCCAGCTCCATTACTACCTGATTTTGCATTACTACCTGATTTAAGTAATCCTTTTCCTACGGAAACTTCTCCACCTGTTGCTAAACCGGATGCAATTGCAAGAGCCCCGCCGCCAGTCAAAGCCGTTGTAGTAACGATAGCGGCATTTTGCTGTGAATTACGTTTTGCTTGCTCAACTTTTGCTTTATCACCTTGGGTGTCACGTGTTGGAGCAACAGCAACATTCGGTGAAGATAGAAAATATGCAATAGCAATGACAGCAATAGCAACTATTGGATGCTTCCCATCTGGATCTTTAGCGACAATGGGATTATTCGCCGAGTAATGATAGACATTCCAAGGTCTTTGCTCTTCCCACAGCGGATCAATGCTTAGAAATCTGCCTGTCTCCGATTCATATTTGCGAACCCCAAAGTCACCAAGGTCGCTTTCGGCATCTTTCTCTTTGCCAATATACGAAAGTCTGTCGGAATTTTGTTGTCCGCCGCTTGAGTTAAGGACAGTTCCGAATGGCTCATAGTTAGTCCAATCATAGACGGCGCCATCCGCCGAGAGGACTACTCTTGTGCTGCCCAAATTGTCTTGGATGCGATAGCGTTTGTCGCCATTGGGCAAAAGAGAAAGGAAGATACTTCGTACAGTTAATAAGGGGAGTATCTCTATTTGTTTTTAATTTTTTTGAGATTATCACTCAGCGTTGATATATCCTCAGTACTGTATATACTTTCAGCACCTTTTCTTAAGCGGTTTTTCAACATACGTACGTATGTCGAACTCTCCTCATACTCTCCTAGTGTAAGAGTAAGAGTAGCCATTTTATACAAACAATCTACTTGTAAATTTCTTGCCCAATTGATACCTTCACCACAATCAATTTCACCAATAATATGTGCGGGTCTTTGGAGTAAAAATTCCCATATATTATAGGCTTGGTTTACAAATCCAAGACTTTCGAGAATAAGAGAGTGGTACCAAAGAGTTAATGGCTCAATATGGTCCAAAGCCAATGCTCGAGAGGAGTAGGAAAAGGCTTTATCATAATCCTTCATATTCCAATAGATATGGGCTATTTGAATAAGTATCCAAACATTATTCGGGTTTTCAACAAGCCATTCTTCGAGCAGTTCTCTTGCTTCAATTAATAAACCCTTATTAAAAAGTTGATTGAATTTCTTTTCATTTTTACTCATATTTTACTTTCTCTTGTTTAGGTTTTGTTGCCAACCATCCTGTGATCTTTTTTTATCATTATACTTCTGATCTTTCCTCGCCTGCCCTTTTTCGTGCTTTCCAGTAGTACTTGGGCGTGCGCCCTTCGTGTGTTCTTTACTCTTATTTTTCGCAGCATCACGTTCTTTCTCTTTTTGTCTTTCTTTTGCCTGATTCGTTTTTGCCTTCGAGGCAGCCATTGTGTTTTTGTCTAATTCCAAAGGCTTTAAAGAAGAAGCTGCTTTAACGGTATTACCAACTGATTTTACCGCTTGAGTCGTTGCTTTCGCAATATCATCGGCATGAGCGGCTGCTTTGACGAGTGCTGCACCGCCGGTAAATGCCGCTGCTTTGACGAGTGCCCCACCGCCGGTAAGTCCGGGGACAACTGCACTAACAACGTCAGCACCGAGCGCGGCAATTTGTGTACCACTAACTCTTTCACCTTTTGCTAGTGTTTTACCGATGTCATAAACGTCATAAGCAATAAAAGCAACATCAATAATAACATCAAATAATTTCCCATCGGGATCTTTAGCGACAATGGGATTATTTGCCGAGTAATGATAGACATTCCAAGGTCTTTGTTCTTCCCACAGCGGATCGGTGCTTAGAAATCTGCCTGTCTCCGATTCATATTTGCGAACTCCGAAGTCACCAAGGTCGCTTTCGGCATCTTTCTCTTTGCCAATATACGAAAATCTGTCGGAATTTTGTTGTCCGCCGCCCGAGTTAAGGACAGTTCCGAATGGCTCATAGTTAGTCCAATCATAGACGGCGCCATCCGCCGAGAGGACGACTCTTGTACTTCCCAAATTGTCTTGTATGCGATAGCGTTTGTCGCCATTGGGCAAAAGAGAAAGAAAGGGCACATCTCCCGCGCCGTGGATAAGATATTCGGAAGCAACCCAAAATACTTCATGAGTGTTGCCGCATTTGTAGGGGGTGAGATTGGCGAGAGATAAAACAAAGTTTTCTCATAAAATTATAGTTTCTTATTAGTTCTTACATAATTTCTTTTTTGTTAATCAACTGTGATTTTCATTTGGTAAATACGCTCGGCACCTCTTGTGAAATCTGTAAGATTGTTGGGGCGTATTGTTATATGTAGTAGGTAGTGCCGTGTAAAACGATTACTAGCATCTTTTGTATATCGTAACTTCCATTTTTTACTTGCTTCAATAATATTGTTTTTTAATTCTTCCCACACTACATGTCCTTGAGGAATGTTGTTCATTACATTATATAGTGGGTTTATAACTATTTTACTGATAGTGCTATCATTACGAATTAGGATTAAAACCATAACATGTAACTCAGATAAGACAAAATCATTGTAATCGCCCACTGAATCAATGAACTTGTTTAAACAAAAGCCGGGAAGTTGAACATTCGTATATTTGCAAAAAGAAGAACAAGTTACACAAATGGAACAACTCCCCGATATGATCTTAACAAAATTACAACAAAATCAGTTAGTAACAATATGCAGTGA
>JAYRWZ010000548.1:0-2525 GCA_041917875.1 Chloroflexota bacterium
TAATATCTTTCATTGTAAAATTTGCCGTATAAACCATTGTGTCAGTTATGATGCGAAGCGCTGTTCTCATGACCTATACATTTTTCTTGATGCAATATACGTACGTCGAATCCTAACACAACCTTTACAAAACCTTAGCACGGATTGATCCACAAATCATTTTCTCGGAGCTAAAGTACTGATTTTTCGCGACATCCATACTTTATTACCTCTCGCATTTGTGCATTCTCGTTAGTGTCAATTCACGTTTCCGAGTCATACAATGAAGATTATATACAAAACTTATATTATTTTCGTATGCAACGCAATGCTCTTGTACAGTTCATCGCATCGTCACAGTTTTACTCTATTTCAATTTTAATCACACCATGATTACCGGAAATGATATTATCGCTCTGGGATTTAAACCCGAAAAATGGTTCAAACAAGCAATTGACCATGCCAATACACATGCTCTTGAAGGCGACACATTAAGAGCATATTTACAGACAGTGAGTCCCCAATATATTGAGCCGCATCATCAACCCAAAGACTATATTCGTAATATTCGAGCGGAAAACGAAGAAGAAGCACTCAACAATGAAAATGTCTTTGCTGCAATGAATCAGTTAATGACCACACCAACGATTGTGGGCGGTGCCGTGATGCCCGATGCCTGCCCTACCGGCGAAGGACATATACCCGTCGGTGGTGTTGTGATGGCACGCAATGCCATCCACCCATCCATGCACAGTGCTGACATTTGTTGTTCGGTTATGATGACAAATATGGGACATATATCACCCAAAAAAGTATTGGATGCCGCACAGAGCATCACACATTTTGGCGGTGGCGGACGTGAGGAATTTTCAACATTACCCAAAGAATTAGAAGAGCGCATCAACGATAATGTCTTTTTTCATGATCAAATCAGTATGTCACTTGCCAAACAGCATCTTGGTACGCAAGGCGATGGCAATCATTTTCTCTTTGTGGGACAATCAAAAAATACCGGTGAAACTATCATGGTCACTCATCATGGAAGTCGTGGTTTTGGTGCAAATCTCTATAAAAAAGGGATGAGAACAGCCGAAATCTTTCGTAAAGAATTATCACCGAAAACAAAGGAAAATAATGCGTGGATTCCATACGATACCGAACAAGGCATATCATATTGGGATGCTTTGCAAATTGTTCGCGAGTGGACAAAACTTAATCATACCACATTGCATAATGCTACACTTGAGCAATTACATATCGAAGCGGTAGATCGTTTTTGGAATGAACATAATTTTGTCTTCAAAGAAGATGATATATTTTATCATGCCAAAGGAGCCACACCGCTCGATGATGCTTTTGTTCCTGATTCCCACGAGGGTTTACGCTTAATTCCTCTCAATATGAGCCAACCCGTACTTATTGTCAAAGGGCAGACAACGACAAATAATTTGGGATTTGCGCCTCATGGGGCAGGACGTACCATCAGCAGAGGTAAACACAAAAAAAAGAATGCTCACAGAACAATAGAGGAACTGTTCCATGAAGAAACACAAGGGTTAGATATTCGCTTTTTTTCGGGACATATAGATATATCGGAATTACCGAGTGCCTATAAAAATGCGGACACCGTCACCAAACAAATGAAAGAATTTGGTCTTGGCGACATCATAGATGAAATAATACCTTATGGCTGCATTATGGCAGGCGATTGGGAAATTGATGCACCTTGGAAAAAAAAGAAAGGGTAAGAGGATGCTTTTACAAATTACTTCAACCGGAACACCAACATCAGATTTAGGATTTTTACTACATAAACATCCTGACAAATTACAGACATTTGATATTTCTCTCGGGAAAGTTCATGTATTTTATCCTGAATTTACTGACACAAATATTACTGTGGCTATGCTGCTTGATATAGATGCTATTGATATGGTACGCGGAACTCAGCATCGTACAAATGAATCTTTTGCACTTGCGCATTATGTGAATGACAGACCGTATGTCGCTTCCTCATTTATGAGTGTGGCACTCGCTACTGTTTTTTCTTCGGCACTCAATGGAAAATGTAAAAACAATCCGGATTTGGTTGACAAAATTCTGCCGCTGGAAATATCCATCACTTCATTGCCAGCACCGAAAGGAGGAGAAATTCTCATTCGCAGTTTGTTTGAGCCCTTAGGATATACTATCGAAATTCAAAGACATACACTTGATCCATTATTTACTGAATGGGGAGAAAGTAAATATTATTCAGTAAAGATGACAAATACACTTACAGTAAAAGATATGCTTTCACATCTTTATGTTCTCATTCCAACATTGGATAATGATAAACATTACTATGTCAATAAAGATGAATTAGAAAAATTATTAGCTAAAGGTGAAGGTTGGTTAAGAAATCATCCTCAAAAAGAACAAATCACTAAACGATATCTATCCAATATTCATTGGCTCTCTAAACAGGCACTTCTACGCTTATCATCCGAGGAAGAGATTGACGATTCTGACAATGAAACAGAAGAAAAAACAGAAATTGCCATTAA
>JAYRWZ010000549.1:0-2550 GCA_041917875.1 Chloroflexota bacterium
ACCATTAAATATAGAATCTTTCAGTTTTGACTGCGGTCGAGAAAATCCCACATGATCATAGTGCGCTCCAATGACAATATACTCTCCCTTACTTTTTGCACCTTTGACAATGCCCATAACATTTTTTACGGATGTTTTTTTTGTATCGAAGGTGACCGTGAAATCAGACACAATTATATCTTTTGCAAAATCAAATGATTGAGGTAGTGCAAGACTGTCCATACGTGCAACAATATTGCGTAAAGATTCTACAGAGCCGAATAAAAATGATGCTACGTTTTCACCGGCATGAACAACCGGCATAGTTTCCGACTTTCCATTATCATACACCAATGGCATTTTTTGTCCTGACAGTGTCGGATACAAAGAAGGGAACGGATAACCAACCGGTCTTAATTTCATACGTAGAAGAGGATTACTAAAAATAATCACACCTTTTGCACCGCGTAATTGAGCATTGTGCACTTTAGTTCTTATGCCTCTTTCGCGCCCTTCTCCGTCTGCAGTTTGACGAGGAACACCAAATGCAGGCATTCCACCGATCATCACTACAATTTTATCGCGTACTTCAATACCCGCAAAATCATCATATTTTTTTGATGAATCAACCCAACCGAATCCGGCAAAAACCAATGAACCATTTTTGATATGCGCTTCACCCGAAACATTAAAAGGAATAAAATCCTGTTTTAATGCAAACTCATGAACACTGTCCTTGTTTTTACATACGAGAGTTGTGGGGCTGCCCAGATCAAATTCTTTCACAGAATAGGTATGATAATATTGTCCGTGAATAGGGCTGACGCCATACGAAGAGAATTTTCTTGCAATATACGCAGCCGCCGAATCAAGTTCAGGACTGGGGGTATCGCGCCCTTTCATTTCGTCGGACGAAAGTATATTCATGTGCGAGTACGCATTCTCGTATGTAAGAAACGTGCGTGGAAAATGGGCTTCTCCTCCGGTAACATTAGCCAATGTAAGCCCATATATTACTATTATATACAATATTCTAACAAAACTCTTCATATATTTTTTACAATTAAGGAACAGATTCGATTCTTTTGACAATAGGCACATGAGCAATAATCATTCGCTCGATCCCGCCGCGCAGGGTCATTCCCGACATAGGACACGTTTTGCAATTACCAAGTAAACGAATTTCTACGATATGTGTATCCGGCTCATAACGCACAAACTCAACATTGCCGCCATCCTCCATTAAATATGGTCTTACTTGCTCTAAAACGGCTTCAATCGCTTGTTCTGTCGGCATTGTTTCCATCGTAAAATCTCCGTTGATTTACAGTGTTATTTGTACAACAGGTTTTTCAGACTTTTTGAGATTTACTTTTCGCACCTGCGACACAATAGAAGCCGTAATTTCTCTTAATCGTTGTCCTTGAGAAAAATCATCGGGATTGAGCACCACAGGCATACCCTCATCACCTCCGGAGCGCGTTCCCAAAGTAAGCGGTACTTCACCGAGGAAAGCCACATTCGCTTGTTCAGCGGCAGTTTTTCCGCCACCTTTACCAAAAATATCGTAACGCTTATCGGGCATATCGGGTGGGACGAAATAGCTCATATTCTCAACAACACCAAGTATATCCACATTGACTTTACGAAACATGGAAATACTTCTGCGCACATCAGCCAAAGAAATTTCCTGCGGAGTTGTCACCATCACAGCACCTGTTAAAGGAATTTTTTGTGTCAATGTCAGTTGAATATCACCGGTGCCGGGGGGCAAATCAAACACAAGGAAATCAAGGTCGCCCCAAGCGATTTGCTCGACAAGGGTAGTAAAATACCCGGCAAGCATCGGACCCCGCATGATGGCTGCTTGGTCACGCTCCATTACAAAACCTATAGAAGCAACTTTGACCCCGTATTGTTCATTGGGAAAACCAAGCACACGACCGTCCTCTGTTTTCTCTGCCCGCATTTGTTCATCTGCCATACCAAACATTGTGGGCTGACTTGGTCCATAGATATCTGCGTCTAACAAACCTACACGGGCACCTTTTTGAGCAAGTGCAGCAGCCAGATTTGCAGCAATCGTGCTCTTACCTACGCCACCTTTGCCGGAAGCTACCGCGATTAACTGAGAAACATTCGGCAATACGCCGGCATTTGCAAGACGAGGAATCTCTTTTTCTCGAACAAACACCGTCACTTGTGTATCGGGAGCAATGGATGCTACAGATGCTTTGACGGCATGGTCAATAGATTGGGCTATCCAGTGCACCGGCGGTATCAACTCCAAATAGACATTGACTGATTTTTCGCTTATCTGTATATCACTTATGGCATTAAGTTCTGCTAAAGTGAACCCTAAATCACTATCGGTTACTTGACCAACCGCCTGCTTTATTTGGCTTTCAACTAATTGATTCATAAATCGTTACGTAAAAAATTGTTTTATATAATGCTGCGGTGACGTATTATCTGTAACCTTACTGTACATACACTGCTCTGTAGCAATCAAGAACTGTAATATTGGATGCTTGTTTCAGCCTATTGATTGCGAAGAAGATGAAACAGAAT
>JAYRWZ010000550.1:0-6388 GCA_041917875.1 Chloroflexota bacterium
ACGATGCATGGGTAGGAGGAGGAAATACACCATACGAAAGAAGTCGAGGCATCGTTAACTATGTAACAACATCACCAACCGAAGGTGATATTGTTACAAGTGGAAATGAGAAAAACTTAATAATAACTCAAGTTAAAAGTTCAGACCCTAACAATCCTACTCAAGATAAAACAGGTGATGGTACTCATCTTGCATTGGCTGTACATGCATTTCCAACGTATCGCAGTGATCAATCATTTAAGTGGTATGAATCTGGACATTCTTTTCCAAATATTGGTATTATTGCAGCCAAACATAATAATGACAATGATGAGAGTAAAAAAAATTTTATGGCAGGAGTTGCACCTAATGCAACAATTGCGATGACACGATCCGGTGATCCCTTGGATCTAATAGATTTAGACGGAATTCAGAATAATGTTATCAAGATGATTAGTTGTGTCGCAACACCTGCCGTTGGTGGTGCTGCGTTTCCGACATCTGATGGTTCAGACATTGTTAAAAAAGGAGTAATTGTAATTAACCCATCAGGCAATGAATTTGGTGATTCTGAGATTGAAGTACGTTATCAAGATGGAACTAAACCTACTACTAATCCAATTGAAAAAGTTAAATATCCAAACCATAATAATTCTGTTAACACACATGGCCCTACCAATGTCAAACAGTTAGTCGTAGGAGGATTAATTTCCGATATAAACAAGGTGAATCCTGTCTATGTTACATGTATGACATCCGAAATTACACTTGATCATAAGTTGCCATTATCGGTCTATAAAAAAATTCAAACTCCATATATGAAATATGTGTTTTCATATTATCCTTGGCGTTTTTTGGGTCCCAACAAACCAATTTACGAATTTAATGGTACATGGCCTGGTAAACCACCATTTGAAGGAGAGCATCATTACTATCATGGGAATTTTTCTGATTTAGTCGTCCCTAATTCCGTTGCAAATGGTGGTTTGAACGCAGTAGGTAGCACACCTCCGTACTCTGAGGGAACAGGAAATAGTTATGATGCAAAGAATTATTCGTTTAGTAACCCTAGCCATTATTACCCGGGTCCAGCCAATTCATATGTAACCGGGTTTGTAGCAGGTATCGCAAATTTAATGGCAAGTATTGATCCAACATTTACGTCGAACATTGATCTTAGCAATCCTGGTCTTGACAAAAGAAATGTACATATAAATGCGTATGATATTTTAACTTTAACCACTCAAAAAATTGCAAAGGATATACCTCTTCCCGAAGGTTCTGGAGCTTGGATAAAATTTAAGGAAGCCAACAAACCCTATGACGAAAAAAAAGATTACTACAAATACATCAATGGCTATCGGATTCAGGGCTATGATAAATTGCGTCGAAGCTGGGGACAAGTTACTGGTTTTGGTATGCCCGATGCCTTTAGGGCTGTTGCACAAGTGTTGCCCGCTAAGGCAGATTTTGAATATGCTGCAAGCACCACATTGAACAGTAATCACACATTCTCCGGAAAAAAATATATACACTTTGGGTCAAAAATAAAAAAACCTCAAACCGTTGGTGGATCATGGCTGGATTTAAATCAATTCAAGAGCACTAACGAAACAAATGACCCTTACAATGATAAACTATCGCCCTTTCATCCCAATCAATTTGACCTTGCCGTTTTCCCTAACAATGGTGATGCTGTAAGCATTTTACAAGCTGGCGGCAGAACCTTTCCTGTTATGGATAACAACGGTAACAGTCTTCCCGATGCTGCAAATCCGGAAAACCCCTATGAAAATAATCATGGAGAAACAAGAATTAATGGCTCCTCAACGATAATTACCATTCCTACTGATCATGTTGCGGTCATTGACGGCATAGTCCATCAAACTCAAGAAACGAAAACCGATTGCGCTATTGAAACTAACGGTGAAGGCAAAATTCTTATGACCGGATATGTCGGCGATATTGCAATTAAGGGCAATATGAAAATTGGTGATCTGTTAATTCATGCACAAACCACCTTGAATGCTCAAAACAAACCCTATGGACGATTGGTCATTACGGGCGAGCAATCGGAAATTCATGGTGAAGTAACTCTGCGCAATAAGGGCACAATAGACATTACCGAAGGCGGTAAACTTAATGTTCTTAATGGCGGTTTGATACATATCGGTGACACACCATTAGCCATTGATAAAAATGCTCAGTTAATCCTGAATCATGGGGCTGTCCTTGAATCGGATTTCAAAGAAAATTCCACCCTTGAAACAAGCAATATCCGCAAAGGTACTCTGCTTGTGAAAAAAGACGGGAAAGTCATTGTCGGGGAAAATCAAAAATTTGTGTATATGCTTTGTACATTAGAAGTAAAAAGCGGCGGAACACTTATCTTTGATAAAAACTCTCACGCTTTTGTTCATTGCTTAAAAGTGCATCCCGGAGGTGCTGTTATTATTGACGAGGGAGCGCATGTGGAATTTGACCGCACTATCAGTGATGTGAAAGGTCATTTTGTGGTCAATTATGCTAAGAGAAATGGTGTGGGCGATTATCATTTCAAAGAAGAAAGCGGAGTGCCGACAAATCCTTCCAATCTAACCCGCATTACCAGCGGTGTGGATGCCTGCGGGAACGCACAACACATTGCAGTGATTAGAGTAAGATATAATGGAACTGAAGCAGCCATAAATGTTAATGGTGGTCTTGACTATCCCGGGTTTCCAAATTCAAGTTTTAGAATGCAAAAATGCACAAACAGAAATATTCTCTTTGAATTAGAAAATCCTTTTATCCCACCGGTCAAAAATTGTAGTTTTTCTGCGCATAGGTCACTTATAACTGCCGATAATACCCCACGATTGCCCTTTGCATATAAAAAACAAGGTGTTGAAACAGCGGGAACAGAGAACAGTTCAAATACATTTATTATAGATCAAGGAAAAGGTTATTATCCATTAGTCAAACTATCCGGCTATCCTTTAATGAATGGACAATATCTTGGCCCATCTTGGATGCGGCGTTATCCCATTCCTAATGTCACATTTCATAATTGCAGTTTCTTTGATGAAAAAGGTGAAGCCTTTGAGGCACAAGATAATAGTGATATGTGGGTTGGCTCTACACCATACCGTAAAGCACAAGATGAGAAATATAAGTTTGCAGGGGTTTATGCAGATCGTATGAAAACGGTAACATTTACCGGTGATTATCAATTTATCAATTTGCGTGAAGCCATACGTCTCAATAATGTAAAGAAAGCCGAATTTGGCGGAGTCGGAACATATCCCAATAATAAATCACAATTCCATGATTGTGCTATCGGGATAACCATCACTGGCACTACATCAACAAATGTTTGTAATTTGGATTTTCGTTATTGCGGCAATTCATTTGGCTTAGTTGGTGCTCCTACAACAAAAGTTGCCGGTTCATCGTTCAAACAAGTACATCGTGGTATTGAAATGATAAGCAATGCCAATACCTATATTGTAAGAAATGAGTTTTCAAGCTATTTTAATGGAATATTTCATCGCTCTGCAACTTCGACTTTATCGGTTGAAACATCACAACAATTTGGGCAAAACAGTTTTACCTCAAAAAAACCCAATAATGGTCGAACCAACTTCAGAAGGACTGCGTTACCAAATAACAACATCACCTTAAATCAAGATGGTAACCCGCAATATGAAGAAACAAATCTTCCTGCAAGAAGATATTTTTCTGATATTATGTTTACGGATGCATCAGATTTTTCGAATTTGGCTTGTGGGAGAAATCTTATCAGTCCAGAAGTAGATAATGTGAATGGTATTGGTACAGATTTTCAATTAGCAAAAGACCCCAAATTTACTAATGAACCATTAACACAACGATTAAGCATAAGACGCAATCAGTGGTTTAACTTGCCATGCCCACAAAACGAGCTTCCTCGACGAAATGACAACTCGCTTATACTATTGAATAATATAGCCGAACTATGCGAATCGTCTCATACAAAAAATTGTACAGTGCAATCAGCAACTGCTTGCGATGTAACGGGAATATTGCTTGATCCACCGAATGAGTGGGATCCAACGATGGACAGATCTTCCTATCGTTCATTTTTTGATACGATACCGAATCAAGGAGATATGATAACATGGACACCCACGCAATTACGCAATGCTTTTGCCTCGGCTGTTACTCTTGTCCAATCGCCATCAATAGCTCCTTGGTTAAAGCGCGAAAAAATATTCGATATGGTGCAAGCAGTCCATTTGTTGAATGACACGACAGGCGAATTTGAAAGTATTGGTTCTGTGCTTTCTCCGCTTGCGCAGGACACCTCTGTTCAAGAAGAAGTCCGCCGTTCTGCATACTTACAATTAGGTCTTTGGTATGAATTGCGAAATAAATATGATAGTGCTGCCATTGCTTATTCTTCTCTTATCAATAATTTTGGTGATAGTGGCGATTCTTTGGTGGCATCGTGGCGTTGGCGTTATGCAACTATTAACCATGCGGCAGATACGGTCATTGACAGCACATTTAGAACAAATTTATATGATGCAATCAGTGCGGAAATTACACGCCGTTTGGACATCATGCCGGACAGCACCATTGACTCATTGATACGACGCGGTGATATGACACAACCCGGCAATGCTCAGTCCGGTTCATTGCTTCATGTCAAGGGATTACAACCCAATCCGACATCGGAAGATATTCGCTTGGAATATAATCTATCGGATCATGCGAGGGTAGAGTGCACGGTTACCAATGCTTTGGGTATTATAGTATATTCTTCATTACCGCAAGTGAAACGCAAGGGCGACCATTCGCTCCTTATTGATTGCGATCAATGGTCGGCAGGCACATATTATTGTATTATCAATGCTAATGGAATAACAATGACCGTACCCTTTATTAAATACTAATATCTCATTTTCTTACTCCGCTGCTTTGCGGCGGAGTATTATTTAGTGGAAGACAATTCGATGAAATATTTTTTTATACTTATCACATTTCTTGCTGTATTGTCTGCAAAGGCACAAATACCCATTTGGCAGCATACTCCCGTAGTTCCATCAGCTTATACACATTATCTTATACATTCCAATACTTCTACACCTTTGTATTATCATTTATTTTCAAGTCGTCTTAATATATGGAATGAAAACACTAAAAAATGGGATATAGATTTTGACCTGTTTACTGATTGTAAAAGTGTAAACTCATACCCGACATTCTGCCAATATGGTAGATATTTAATCATGATTAATACTTGCGATGATGGTGATTATTTTTCATACGATACTACTTCGCTTCTGTACAGAGATACTATTGGAACATGGCATTTTTTATCGTTCCCTGATACACTTAATCAACTTCATACACAATATGGTCAGAATATTAAAATCTATATGACAGGTATTTTTTCCGGTACTGATAATCATTTGTATTTTGTGTGTGGCTATGAAAGAAAGGATCCTATTACCAATGAAAGAATTGGTCGTGAATTTTTTATTTACTCAAAAAACGATATACATGCGCAATGGAAACGACGAAAGAACTTAGACCCTAAATTTTTTTGGTCATCTTATAAATACTACAGTCACGTACATTGGGAAGACGAAAATAAATATATTCTATCCGATAAAGATACTGTATTTATTTACGATAACGGCATTGTAAGAAGTTTACCCCCCCTTAATTATGATGGTCAATTGTTTTTTTCCTATTATGATAATGATATTTACGTTGTCAAAGGTGGATTGTATCGTTATCAAGACAGTGTATGGCATAAGGTATTTTCACAACCGGTACATAGCTACCTTGTTGTCAATAATCAAGAAATCTATTGTTCTACCTTGGGTTCGCGTTCATGGGATTATGCTCGAGGCGGCAGTCCATTTGGCGATTCACTATTCAAGACCACCGACGGTGGTAAGTCATGGACATATCTGAGTCGTTATTTTCATCCGATTCTGAAATCAGGTGATTATCTTTATGGGACATATTGTACACCCCGTAAGCGTTTGGCGCGTAGCAAAGATGAAGGCAAAACTATAGAGTTTGTTGAAGATGGTCTGGTCTATACCGATGAATTATTCGGGATACAAGCCCAACAGGATGGCTCGATATTGGCAACGGGACCGGGTTTATGGCGTAGTACGGACGAAGGCGAATCATGGCATTCACTCGGTCTTGACAGTTTTTATGTCAGACATGCTATTATTGATAAAAAGGGCTATATTCATGCCTCTGTGGGCTCGGATTCTTTTCCTCAATATAGAGCAAGGGGGCAGGTTGGCGTACGCAGCACCGATATGGGCAAAACATGGGAACTGCAAATCCATTATACTTGGGACAATGCAGGTGGTTTTTCTCAATCACCGGACGGAACGCTTTATACACTCTTTGGCGTATA
>JAYRWZ010000551.1:0-3192 GCA_041917875.1 Chloroflexota bacterium
ACAGTTCTTCGAAGAAGAGCAATAAAAGTAATTACAGAACAGCATCAGGGCAATCTGTCTTTTTTCAACACAAATAACGTTCATAATAACATTATGTATCAAACAGAGTTTCCAACATTACCATTATTACGTCGCGGCAAGGTACGCGATGTGTATGACCTTGGCAGCAGTTTGCTGATGGTAGCGACTGACCGCATCAGTGCATTTGATGTGATTATGTCCAATCCGATAGAAGGAAAAGGATCTATTCTTACCGCATTATCATTATTCTGGTTTGAAAAAACCGCTCATATTATTGAAAACCATGTGATTACAGCAAACGTGGAAGAGTATCCCGTTGAATGTGCCCCTTATACGGAACAATTGCGAGGTCGTTCAATGATCGTAAAAAAAACGAAACCATTGCCAATAGAATGTGTGGTTCGCGGTTATCTTGCCGGATCCGGGTGGAAAGAGTATCAGCAATCTCGCTCCGTATGTGGCATTTCTTTACCGGTTGGCTTGGCAGAATCGTCACAATTGCCTCATTTATTGTTCACCCCGGCACATAAAGCAGAGACAGGACATGATGAAAATATTACATTTGACGAAGCTGCGGCTACGGTTGGCTTGGAGATAGCTGAAACTTTGAGCCGTCTTTCTATCGAGTTATACACCTATGCTGCCGAATATGCTGCTGAATGCGGTATTATTCTCGCTGATACAAAATTTGAATTCGGCACCATGCCCGATGGACGAATTATCTTGATTGATGAAGCCCTTACGCCTGATTCATCCCGTTACTGGCTTCGTTCAGAATATCAAGAAGGAAAAACACAGGTTAATTTTGATAAACAGGTGCTGCGCGATTATCTGGAGTCAACAAGCTGGGACAAAAATCCGCCCGCTCCGGCATTGCCCGAAGAAATTTGTGTCAAAATCAGAGAAAAGTATCAATTGGCTTATGATATTCTTACAACACAATAACTTAAACTATGCTCGAATGATGTCGTTGTGTCGGCAACTTTTTTAAGGAGAAATATTAATGAATGAAGAATTGATTGATAATCAAGGCTCGGCTGAAATAGTGAATCCTATTATGGGCTTTTGGGAAATAATGACTCAGCCGTATGAGTTAGGCAGAAAAATTATTCCGCGATGGTTTCAAATAGTTGCCATAGCTGTATTACTGGAAACCTTTTGCATGACAGCCGGTATGTATCTGGTGTCGAAGAGTGATGGGGTGAAATCAGAAATGGCAACTCTCAGTGATCATATCGTAAAAAAACTAGAAAAAACGATAATTTTTAATAAAAAAGAAATTGAAGAAATAAAAAAGCAATTCGAGTCTGAATTTGAACTGTTACCAATCTTCAATTATTATTTAATTTTTAATCTTCTTAAAATATTTGTTGTTGGTGCATTGTTCTTTTTCGCTGCTCGTTTATTTGTTGAACAACCAAGTTCTTACCCGAATATTATGGGGTTTACGGCATTTGGTGCAATAATTTCAGGTCTGGGTGAATTAGTATTAACAATGCTTCAGTTTGTGACGGATACGACTGTATATGGACTTACGCTCTCATTTCTTGTTAATCCTACACAACATCCGTTATGGTATTCCTATTTATCAAAATTTTCAATCTTTTTCCCATTATACTATATGGCCATTGGAATAGCCGTGGCGGGTGCATCACGTATGCATAATCAATGGGGTTACATTTTGGCTACAATAGTTACATCAATCATTCTATGTATATTCGGTATGTTCTATTCGTTATTAGCAATTTTTCTAAGATAGATTAGTTTTGAGATAACAAATGATTATCGCATTTCATAAACCATATTCTTGTTTGTCACAATTCACAGATAATGGTTCGAATCACGGAACTCTTGGAGAATTTAATTTTCCCTCTGATGTATATCCAATCGGTCGTTTGGATGCTGACTCGGAGGGATTATTATTATTAACAAATGAGAAAAAATATATAGACCGATTATTGCATCCTGCTTATCAACATCGCCGAACATATTGGGCACAAGTAGAAAATATACCCACTCAACAATCTCTTTCTGAACTCGAAAAGGGGATATACATTCAAAATTACAGGACTTTACCGTGTAAAGCGCATATTCTAAACCCCCAACCTGATATATCTGCACGCATACCGCCGATTCGTATAAGAAAAACAATACCGGATTGCTGGGTTGAACTCACACTTATCGAAGGTAAAAACAGGCAAGTACGAAAAATGACTGCTGCCATTGGCTTTCCCACTTTGCGATTATTGCGCATAGCTATCGGAAATTTTAACATGGACGACCTCAAAGCAGGGACTTGGAAAATACTTACATCAAAAGAAATAAGTCAAGTATTTGATAAATAAATAGATAAAATTATAGCCACACACAATAAAAAGTGCAGTAGTCATAAATTTCTTCAAATATCTATATATCAAAAAAACTAATCATAAACATCGGCAATCACTTTAATCTTGGTATGATTGGGGAATAATATGGGTGCCGATTCTTTCCACATCAGCCGGTTCAATATCGTCGGGTATGCTCTGACCCGTTGTAAAGTATGCCAATGGTAAACTTTGTTTCCGCAAAATACCTACTAATGCACCAATCGAAACAGCTTCATCAATTTTTGTTACGATGAGTGCATCCGGCGAAAGGATAGAAAATTGATCCATCACATCTAAAAAAGTATGCTCATTGACTGTCGCACTTTGGACTAAATAGGTAATATCCGGCAGGGCAGCTTCTCTATATGCTGATAATTCCAAGAGCATTTTTTTATCTCTTTGGCTGCGTCCCACTGTATCAATCAGAATAATATCGCGCTTTGGTTTTTCTTGTTTTACAATTTGTCGCAGCTCTTGAGAATTATAGGCAACTTCAAAAGGAATACCTGCAATGGATGCAAAAGTCTGTAACTGATCCGTACCCCCGACTTTGTATGTGTCTGATGAGATAATTAAGACATTGGCTTTGAAAAGCAGTTTACAGACAGCGGCTAATTTTGCAATCGAAATCGTTTTGCCTGATCCTGTGGTTCCAACGAAAAAAGCAGTTGTACAATGTGATTTGGGTTCAAGAGGAGGTATCACTCGTAAATGTTCGGTGATCAGCATTCGCAGAGTTCGCAATGCTTCTTCGACAGAAGAAAATGGACCCCGTGCAGCAAGCAAACCTATATATCGCAAA
>JAYRWZ010000552.1:0-3254 GCA_041917875.1 Chloroflexota bacterium
AGAAAAAACGGCAATAATAAACGGCATTAGCAAAACCATTGCCCACCACGCAGTTGAGTTGCTCTTGCAAAACCTGAACAATCCTGTGCCCATTCTCGGCAACGAAGCATTTTTAGATAAATTGGTTTCGGGCGTTACACTTGCCGTAAGAGACCAAGACATTGATGTGCATTTCATTGACTTTGAAAACATTTGGGAAAATGATTTTATCGTAACCAATCAATTTTGGGTACAGGGCTACAAAATGGTCAAAACCGATATTGTACTGTTGGTCAATGGCATTCCCTTAGTACCCATAGAAGCAAAGCAACGCGCCAAAAAAGGCACCAATTGGATGGAAGGTGTTCGCCAGTTTTCTACCTATGACCAGCGAGCTGAAAAACTTTTTATGTGCCATTGTTTTGGAGTGGCTTGCAATGGCAGAATCACAAAATACGGCATTCCCGGAGCTTCTTCGTCTTATTTTAACGAGTGGAAAGACACCATTTTAGATGTCAGCCACAAAAACCCTATTTTAGAACCCACCAACGACCTTTGCCCCACCTATCAAGACAAAAAGGACGGACTTTGGAATTTTGATGTAGCCCGCTTACCCAATGGTGAAGTATTGGAGCGAATGAAACTTGGTATCATAGGCTTATTGCAACCTGCCCGAGTGTTGGACATATTGCAGCACTACATTGTGTTTGAACGAGCAGAAGGCAAAATCATTAAAAAAGTAGCCCGTTACCAACAGCTAAGAGCTGCCAATAAAATTGCAGACCGAGTAATCAATGGCGATTTAAACCAAGGCGTAATTTGGCATACGCAAGGTTCAGGCAAGAGTTTGACAATGCTTTACACGGCTTATAAGTTGCGTCAAAGCAAAAAGCTAAAAGACCCTACCATATATATAGTAGTTGACCGTAAAGATTTGCGAGAGCAAATTGGCGGCACTTTTGACGATTGCGAATTTCCCAATGCAAGAGCCGTTTATAATATTGGCGACTTAAAACATATTATTAAAACTGCACCTTCGGGCGTTTTTATTACCACCGTTCAAAAATTTGACGAATTAGGCGACCGCCAAGATTTGCGGGATAATGTGATTGTACTGATAGATGAAGCACACAGAACGCAATACGGCACGTATCAAATGGAATTACAAGCCGTTTTGCCCAATGCCAAACGCTTTGCTTTTACAGGCACACCCATACCCAAAACCCATCAAGAATTTGGGAAAATTGTAGCCGAACACCAAGAAAAATATGGCAAGACCCACGAATATTACTTAGACCGTTATAGCATTCAAGATGCCATTGATGACGGAGCAACCAAACCAATCCGATACACTTTTGGACCTACAGAATGGTTTCTCGATAAAGAAAAACTAAAACAAGGCTATGAAGAAATCACTGCCGAACTCACCGAAGACCAAAAAAGAGCCGTTGAAAGACGGGTATCGGCTTGGAAAGTATTTTTAAAACACCCCGAGAGAATAGAAACATTGGCAAAAGATATTGCCACCGATTTCAGAGAAATGCTCGAACCGCAAGGCTACAAAGCCCAAATAGTGGCTTGCGACAAAGAAGCCTGTGTATTGTATTACAATGAACTTTTAAAATATTTCGACCGTTCGGAAATGGCAATCATTTTTTCAACAGGCTATTATGAAGAAGGCGATAAATACGAACTCTACAAAGACCATTACAAAGAAGATGCAGAGCGTAAAAAGCTAATCAAGCAGTTTAAGCGAAGAATTACAGAAGAAGAACAAAAGTTGGGCAATAACCTGAAAGTGTTTATTGTCTGCAATATGCTGCTGACGGGCTTTGATGCACCCATTGAGCAAACAATGTATTTGGACAGCCCTTTGCGAGACCACAACCTTTTGCAAGCCGTTGCACGTACCAATCGCCCGTATGACGATAAAATAACCAAGCTATCCAAAGAGTTTGGGCGAATAGTGGATTATGTGGGTGTATTCCAAAACTACAAAGAAGCCTTGAACTACGACCCCGAAGATATTGGCGAGTTTGAAGATGTAGAAAGTTTGGTAAAAACCTTCCCGAAAGTGTTGGACGAAGCGTTAAAGCCATTTGAGCATATTGAAATAAATGGTGAATATGATTGCGAATTAGAAATAATCAGAGCCTTGTACACTGTTGACCAAGGAAAGTTTGAAGAATCGATAAGGGAAGCCATTTCTTTATTTGAAGCGATTTCACCTAATCCCGGTTTGAGACCATATAGACACAAATATTCTGTTTTGATGGAAATCTACGAGATGTATATGGAAGAATTCAAACGCTTGGATTTTGATGCAGAAATTTATGCCGCTAAAACTCGGAAACTGATTCAGGAAAGTGCCAAACTGCTCAACTTTAAAGGGCATTTACCCGAAATTTCTATTGATTCCGAATACCTGAACAAGCTAAAAGAAATTAAACTCGACCCTTCGGACAAAGCGGAAAAAATCATTCGGGATATAGAAACCGTAATCCGTAAAAACGAAGTAAACAGTGCCATTTATGTGGAGTTTCAAAACCGTTTAGATGAATTGATTAAACAGAAGCAAGAAGAAAGTTTAGCGATTGAAGAAATCTTAAATCAATTGGGTTCACTATACACCGAATTGGACGAAGTGGCTTCATTACCCACACGAATGGGTTTTCCAGACAAAGGCAGTTTTGAATTTTATACAATAATCAAAAACAAATCGGGTAATAATTTTAATGAAGAGCTCGTTCGAGAATTTTCTTTTGAAGCAGCCGAAAAAATCAAAGCTAAAATTTACAACGGCTGGCAAGAAGTACCCCGAGAATTTGGCCGCTTGAAATATGAGATTTTGCTGTTGTCTGTCAATCCAAAATTTGAAGAATTGAAGATTGACAGCAACGAAGAATTGATGGAACACATAATGAAAGCCGTTTTACAAAATTACAAGCTGAATTAATGGACTTGCCCGAAAACTACATATTAATCCGAAAGGAAGTAAAACACGCCCGCCTTCGAGTAAGCGAAGATGGACAGGTGCGGATTATTGTCCCACCTTCATTTTCAGACGAAGACATTACTTCAATGCTGAAGAAAAAATCCAAATGGATTGTTACCAATTTGAATTATTTCAAGGGTATGTCAACCGTTGAATTACAGCGAAATCAATTACTGCTTTTCGGCAATCGTTACAGCTATTTCTACGACAGCACCTATGAGCAGAAGGTAATCATAGACCACGAACACAAAACAATCAGGTCAAAACGAGATTTGCTTGA
>JAYRWZ010000553.1:0-1974 GCA_041917875.1 Chloroflexota bacterium
GAAAGATATTCTACGGGAATTGTACCATAGACTTCTTTTTTCGCGCCCGAACTGTCTTGTACAGAAAGCGTATATTCGACATTTATTTGTGAATTTGATAATTCATTGGGGCGAATTTGCCAACGCTGCGGAGTTACAGCGCCGACTCCCGAAAATGTTCTTAATGATTTTCCGGCCTGACTGATTTGTAAATTCCAATCACTTATTCCTTTATTGGAACTTGCTTTGGGGCGAAATTCGATAAGTTCCGGATATGCAATGCGTTGATTGTCACTTTTGAGAATAATCGGTGCGACAATATCTCTTGATGTCGAAGAAAATTCTACACGGCGATTTTCAGCTTCTGCTTCGGGGACAGTATTTGCCGATGGCTTTGCGGGTAAACCGCGTGCAATAACTTGCATTCTGTTTTCTTCAATACCATACGATGACATAAGATAATTTTTCACATACTCGGCTCTTTCTTTTGCTACCGTTGTATTTTTATTTTCTGTTTTTCCGTCTGTTGTGCCCGTAATGGTTAATTGCGCCTGTTTATTATTGCTCATGCGATAACCGATAATGTCCATAAGACTGCGATTTATACTAATTGCTTCGGGTTGTAAATTATTCAGCGTAAATGCTCCCGCTCTTGCTGTTGTGTTTTCTGATTGATATTCTTTTGCAAACGGTGTATTACTGTTTGCTTCAAAAAAGATATATGGTACCACGGGATATAATTCAGAATAAGCAATATCTTCTACTTTAAGAAAATTGAGCGGTGTGAAAAGTCCGTCCGGTGTATAATAGCCGATATTATCCATTTGAATATCAAGATTTGATGGAATATTATCGTCTTTGATTGTATTATTGTTTCCAAAGGTAACAGATAAGCCGACACGTAATTGCGGCACGCTCCACGCATCAAATGCTGCATTGGAACTTACGCTCGTGAAGGGCATACGGAAGGTAATCTCAGGAACAAGAGAAGTTGTTTTATTGAGTGGAATTTCATAGTCCGCACCAATAACAAAGGTTGCTCTTATGGCTGCATCCAAGCTTGCAATCGGATTAGAGATTCTGTCTTGCGATGATTGACCATCCAATAAAGGCGATGCCGCACCCGAGACCGTGCGATCTACATGAGTATATGATGTCAAAATGGGAATTGACACCTCGAAACCACCAAGAAGATTGAGCGGTGACGGCGCAAAAATATCTCGGACACGTAAAATCGGCGCAAACTCAATCATGCCTAAACTGGCATCAATTTCGGAATTGACAGGAACAGTGTCGGATGCCGTAAAACGACGTGAGCTTGAGGTCAGCTTTGTTCCTAAACCATTATAGCCCAGCCGACCCGACAACTGAAAACGTTCGCTTAATGAGTAATTGACAATACCCCCGATAGCAAAACCTATGGACGTGGCATTGGTCGAAAATGCGGAAGAGTCCACATTGTATAAGTTGTTTGATATTATACGATTAGGGTCTGTAAAGTTTGGTGAATGGAAGTTGATGTTAAGCCCGCCGTAAAAGCCATAGTTAGTTTTGTTACGAGGGGTTTGGGCTTGAATATTGTGTAAACTCAGGAAAGTGAAAGCACTTAAGATTAATAATTTTTTGTAACTCATGAGTGTTGTATTGATTGTGATTTATGGCAAAAATACGAATCTCGTCACTAAGTGTGGAGTGTGTTTGTTAGACGAGTCAGATAATCAGTCATTATACGGCATGATGATTACGTAGAAGGGGAGGGATATTTAACAAGCAGCGCACTTGGGTGGATGTGCCGGATCTTCATAACCATAATACTTTTTGGAAGCATCAAGCCATTCTGCTACAAATCCGATAGTGCCACAATCATCATCGCCTTTGATGCGTAATGAATATTTACAACAGGCATATTGCTTACAGGGCACCACAAAAAGCTCGGTACATAAACCCGCAACAGAATTGGAATAGATTCCATAACATGTATTGGAAAATATATCA
>JAYRWZ010000554.1:0-3788 GCA_041917875.1 Chloroflexota bacterium
CTTGGTGAATTATCTGATGACCATTACAAAAAAATTGAGCAGCGGAAAAACAAGAAAACCAAAGATGCGAGTAAAAAATATGCGACAGCATCGGGCATGGGTAATATGTCGCATTATTCGGACCTTAAAGGCGCACGTCCCGGCAATGTATTGAATGCAAATGTCGGCGCAGCTTCAGACCATCCTGCGTCATTTCCGATTAAACTCCCATTATTTTTTGTGCAAGCATTTAGCGACCAAAATGATACATGGTTCGATCCCTTTGGCGGTAGCGGTACAACTCTTGTCGCCTGTGAAGCAACAAACCGTCGCTGCCGTACCATTGACCTTGAGCCATTATTTATTGAAATGATTATTCGCCGATGGGCAAAATATAGAAGCCAAGTAAAAAAATCCACTGATGATTTCGAACACGTAAACGGTACGCTTTCTTTACAAGAGATTATTGACAATATCTAATATGCCGATTAAATCTAAGAAAAAAACAAAGACAACCAAGCCGAAACGCACGAAAAGTACGAAGCGCAATTCAGGAGTTCAACAGCGTATTGCTGCGAAAAAGAAATTGTTTTTGGAGGTGCTGAAGAAGAAAGCAGGCAATGTCAGTTTAGCATGTGATGCTGTTGGTATAACACGTCAAACTTTTTATGAGTGGAAAAAGGATGATGTGGATTTTGTCAATGGCGTTGACGATGTTCAAGAATATCTGCTTGATTATAGTGAGTCAAAGTTGATGGAAAAAATATCAGAAGGAAGCGAGACATCAATTATTTTTCACTTGAAAACTAAAGGCAAATCACGCGGATACACAGAAAAAACAGAAGTACAACACAGCGGTGAAATTATTGTTGAATTACCTACTGAGATGACGGAGTAAGTGAATATGTATGAATACAGCCATAAAAATAAAGTTCAAGTCAGAGGTATTCAATACTGTCTATATGCCATTTTACAAATGCAGCGACAGATATTTATTACTGTATGGTGGTGCAGGTTCAGGTAAGTCTGAATTCGCAGCAGCGAAAATACTTATTCGCATGCTGTCGGAAAAAGGACATCGTTTTTTAATTTGTCGGAAAGTGGCTAAGACAATTCGTAATTCACAATATGAGCTATTACGAGAGGTTGTAAACAGATGGAATGTGTCGTCGCTCTTTGATTTTAAGGATGGCGAATTACGAGTAACGTGCAAGCGTAATGGCAATGAAATAATAAGTGCAGGTCTTGATGACGTTGAGAAATTAAAATCAATCACAGGTATCTCAGGAATCTGGGTCGAAGAAATGACAGAGTTATTACCGGAGGATTGGCGGCAACTTAATCTGCGTATGCGCGGATGGCGATTAAACTACAAACAGACCATCGGGACATTTAATCCGATCGACGAAAATCACTGGATTCGCAAAGAGTTTTTTCCCGATGGCGAAATGGATAATAATATTTATCGCTTCGAGCGCAAGACCGAATTTGGTACACTCTCAGGAACAACTCTACGGACAACATACAGGGATAATAAATTTCTTGATGACACCGACAGAGCGGCTTTAGAGGCACTTGAACAAGAGGATGAGAATTACTATCGCATTTATGCTCTTGGGCTTTGGGGTGCGCAAACAAAGGGGCTAATTTATAATAAGTGGAGCATCGTGGATGCGCTGCCAACGACGTGGGACTTTGAACTTTATGGACTTGATTTTGGGTTTAGTAATCCCTCTGCGTTGGTCCGCATCTTGGTAAAAGACGGTGCAGTTTATTTAGAGCAGAAAATATATAAACGTGGATTGACAAACTCGGCTTTAATTAAGCTCTGCGATGAATTAGGCATTGACCGCAAATCACCTATTTATGCTGATTCTGCGGCTCCGGATCGGATACAAGAGTTTTATGAGCATGGATATAATATTTTCCCTGCGGAGAAGAGCGTCAAAGACGGCATTGATTTTTGTCAGAACTTTCATTTATACACAACAGAAGATTCAAGTGATTTGCACAAAGAATTCAGGACATACAAATGGAAAACCGATAAAAATGGCAACCAACTGGAAGAGCCATTAAAATTTAATGATCACTTAATGGATGCTGTTCGATACGGACTTTATACGCACAAACAGATGTTCCCATTGGCATTTCATAACAAACCTGCTCCGAGATTAATCGGACGGAAAAAAGAACGAATACGAGATAATTATACAAGAGGATTTTAATATGAACGGACTGTGGATTTCCAATACGCAATTTTATAACTTCAATGATAATAAATTGCATCGCAGTTTACAAGCTGTTAATGCTGCCCATAGAGATTCTGCTAATGCAGCACTGATGGGTAAGTTATTAAAAATATTTCCCAACCCTGATTTAATCTTAAAGAAGGCAGGGAAAAAACTTACTGACTTACGCGAAGTGCGTGACGACGCGCACGTTATGGCGGCAGTGCAGTCACGAAAGGCAGGCGTGCTGTCAATGGAATGGGATATTGATAAAGGCAAGCAAGAGACAGAGATTGTTGTGTTCATAAAAAAGATGTTTGATAATATTGATGTTTATGATACTATCTCGAATATTCTCGAATATTTCTGCTTTGGATTTAGTATTTCAGAGATACTTTATCAATACGATAGTCTGTCACAAAAAATATATGTGCGCAGCATTGCAGCACGTGCGCAAGACAACTTCCATTTTGACAGCAACGGTGTGTTGCGATTTAAGCATTATGACGATCCGGAAGGGATGTTGCTTATTCAAAATAAATTCCTTACGGCGAGGCATTTTCCGACCGATGCTAATCCGTATGGCGAAGCATTGCTTTCACGCTGCTATTGGTATGTATTATTCAAAAAACAAATGATTCGCTTTTGGTTACGTTTTGCAGAGAAATTCGGCATGGCTCACACTCTCGGTCAGGCAAGGCGTGGTGCAACACAGGATGAGATAGATACGCTTATGCAAGGTCTTGATGATATGGTTACCGACGGCGTTGGTATTATTCCTGATGGCACGATGGTTCAATTTCTTGAAGCGAATAAATCAGGATCAACGGATCTATTTGAACGCTTTATTATTTTCGCTAATCATGAAATCAGTAAAGCAATACTAAGTCACACAGGAAGTATTGATAGCACACCCGGAAAGCTTGGCAATGAAAACAGTGCCGGCACGGTGCGTGAAGATATTATTGAGCAAGATAAAAGGGTCGTCGAAAAAACATTTAATAAGCTGATAAAGACAGCTGTGGATTTTAATTTTGAAAATGTAAGTGAATATCCCGAATTCACTCTTTATCAAAAAGAAACTCTGGACCGTGATCGTGCTGAACGTGATGACATCCTCATCAGGTCCAAGACAGTAAAACTCACGAAGAATTATTACATACGCAACTACGGATTTAAAGACGATGAACTTGAAATCGTAGAAGAGACCGCATTGAAATCGCTATTCAATGAGTTCAAAGAAAGCAAAAAAACAGGTCAGCAACTTGTGAATAAAATCATTGATGATTCCGCAGCAGCACTAAGCGAATCGCTTGACGCAGCGATAATTGAAAGCGTTGTCGAGTTTATTAACGCAGGCAATGATTACGATTCGACAATAAATGAAATCCACACTCTGCTTCCTGATTTTAATGACGAAGATGTTATTTCAGTTCTCGAACACGCATTAGTTCTTGCAAATGCAACAGGTAGATTGACGGAGGATTAATTGTTATGGCAAATTTTGAAAAAGACGGCTTTACTCCATGCAAGAATATGGATCGCGCAGCAAGTGAGTTATTAACGTGCGAGCATTTTGCA
>JAYRWZ010000555.1:0-8380 GCA_041917875.1 Chloroflexota bacterium
ATGGTGACAACCTTAGAGCATCATCCTCATACACTATTTGATACAAGAGCAATTACTCTGAAAGAATGCATTATTGTAGAATTATTGTTGGAAATTGATTATCTGGATACAAAAAAAGGGAAACATTGGAAACCCTTGTCACCGCAACATTATATTCCGGCATTGTTTCAAGAAACGAAACCGAATGACTGTTACGAAGCATATAAAATATGGCAAGAGGCATTTGAATGGAGTTATTTTGACCAAGTATTAAAAGGGTTGCAATATAGACCAAAAAAAAATGGAAACAGCAATATGCCGGCATTACAAGCAATATGCTGTATAGACGACAGAGAATGTTCATTTCGACGTTATATAGAACAATACATACCTTCAAGCGAAACATACGGTGTAGCCGGTTTTTTTAATATGGATATATACTTTCAACCGGAGCATAGTAAATTTCCGACAAAAGTATGCCCTGCGCCGATATCACCTTCTGTTATAATTGCAGAAAGCGAATCAGTAAAAAGGCATACCAATGAAGCACTTTTTACTGCGCATTCCCATGGCTTATTCAGTGGATGGCTCATTGCGCAAACTTTAGGTTTTTGGTCTGCATTATTATTGATAAAAAATATCTTCTTTCCGACGCAACACTCCGCCATGGTATCGTCATTTTTACACATGGACCGCACAGGAAAATTAGATATTGAGCGAAAAGATACAACAACAGAATCTGAACAATTATATGGTTACAGTGTTGAAGAAATGGCAGAGCGTTGTTTAGGATTATTATCGAGTATAGGTTTAATAAACAGGTTTGCGCCTGTAGTTTACTGTATAGGTCACGGAGCAAGCAGTGTAAACAACACCCATTATGCCGGCTATGATTGTGGCGCATGCAGTGGTCGTCCGGGCTCGGTGAATGCACGCGTGGCAGCAATGATTGCAAATCGTTCGGATGTAAGGACAATACTCGCCGATAAAGGCATCCATATCCCGGATTCAACGGTCTTTATAGGTGCATTACATGATACAACACGTGATGAAATAGAATATTACGATACGGATATACTATCCCCGTACCATGCGTCATTACACAAAAAAAACGAAGAATTATTCGAAAAAGCATTACATGCTAATGCCAAAGAACGTTCACGAAGATTTATATTTACCAATACAGAAAACCATGAGGATATTGTTCATGAGCAGGTAAAATTACGTTCGGTATCATTATTCGAGCCACGTCCGGAATGGAATCATGCAACAAATGCTCTATGTATCATCGGACGAAGAACATCAAATAAACATGTTTTTTTAGACCGCCGTTCATTTTTACATTCCTATGATTACAACTGCGACCCCGATGGCTTGTATTTACATCATATTCTTAAAGCAGTTACACCGGTTTGCGGTGGCATTAATTTAGAATATTATTTTTCACGCATTGATAATTCACGGCTGGGAGCCGGAAGTAAATTACCGCATAATGTTATGGGACTTATCGGGGTTGCTAATGGTATGGACGGTGATTTGCGGACAGGATTGCCTAAACAAATGGTTAATATTCACGACCCTTTACGATTACTCATGATTGTTGAGCATTACCCGAATATTGTGCTCAAGGTCATGACACAGGATCCTGCTACATACGAATGGTATCATAATAATTGGATTCATTTGGCTATTATTCATCCTGATACCAAAGAAATATTTACACTTCACGATGGGAACTATTTGCAATACCATCCAATAACTGATTCATTACTTGTCATGGCGGATGAAATGGAAAAGACACGGTCAATAGAGTCTTCACATGAAAATTTATCAGTCTATATTGTAGAGGAATAAGAATGGATATTCATGAATCAATCATTGGAATTGTTATTATAGCATCACTTGGTTTTTTTGCATCATTGTGTGCGCGTGCTTATCAAGAGCGGTTCATTTCACGCATTGGCTTTTTTACAATGGTTTTGCAATCACTTTCCGTGCTTTGGGCTGTTGCCCTGTGGATAATCAATGGTACAAATGCTATTCATATACAAGAAATTGCACTCTATACAACAAAAGGGTACTCATTTATTATTGATTTTTACGTTGATAGCGTAAGCGTAGTATATATGAGTGTCGGTGTATTTCTGACTTCGCTTATAACTCGTTACAGCCGATATTATTTACATCTTGAAAATGGTTACAAACGTTTTTTTAATACCATACTTTTTTTCAATATCGGCTATACGGTTACTGTTTTGGCGGGAAATTTTGAAACACTTTTTATAGGTTGGGAAATTCTTGGAATATCATCATTTTTATTAGTAGCATTTTATCATGAACGGTATTTACCGGTACGTAATGCGGTAAAAGTATTTTCGATTTATCGTATTGGCGATGTCGGAATACTTTTGGCCATGTGGGCAAGTCATCATTTATGGCATGAAAATATTACATTTTTTAAACTTCACAATTACACATTAGTACATGAACATTTAGCAGGTCATAGTACCATCGGTATATTTATATCATTATGTGTTTTGGCAGCAGCAGCAGCCAAATCGGCGCAATTACCATTTTCGACCTGGTTGCCGAGAGCAATGGAAGGTCCAACGCCATCCTCAGCGATTTTTTATGGTTCTTTGTCGGTGCATTTCGGAGTGTTTTTATTATTACGGACGGAGGCATTTTGGCAGCATCAGCACTCGGTACGAATTATAATTGGTATTATTGGTTTACTGACTACACTTTTTGCTTATCCTGTTTCGAGAGTGCAATCTACCGTTAAAACACAAATTGGTTATGCTTCTATTGCCCAAATCGGCATCATGTTTATAGAAATTGCTATGGGTTTGCAAACTATTGTGCTTATACATTTTGCAGGTAATGCTTTTTTACGCACCTATCAATTATTGATTTCTCCTTCGATTGTCAGTTACAAAATTCGCGATATGCACTATAATTTTAACCCACACAGTAAGTCATGGGAAGAACAATTGCCGGAAAAAATACGCAATACAATCTATGTGCTGTCATTACGTGAATTCTATGTTGATAAAATCTTAACGTTTTCTGCTTTCGGCATATTTAAATTTATCGGTAAAAAGTTGTCTTTTTTTTCCACCGCAAAAATTGCTGTTTTATTACCGATTTTGTACGGTTCAATATTAGTGCTTCTCTTTTTTCAACAATCCATTCCTTTAATATTTACTGATTATATACCGGACCTCGTTGCTGTGTTCGGATTGCTTTTGGTTATGCGATCATTTGTAGAAAGAAAACGTCCTCGTTTGTCACTGTTTCTCGTCATAATGAATCATTTGTGGATAGCGTTGGGTATATCATTTAATGAACATTTTGAAGCTATGCAGCTTTATCTTTATCTGAGCGGTGTGGTTGTGATGGGATTATTGGGACTTATTTTTCTGACTATTCTGAAGAACAAAGAGCAAAGCTATTTTGATTTAAATCAATATTATGGTCACATCTATGAGTATCCGCGACTGTCATTCTTATTTTTTATTACTATTTTAGGAGTGATGGGATTTCCGATAACACCCACATTTATAGGAGAAGACCTGATTTTTAGCCATATCCGCGAACATCAAATTGTATTGGCATTTGCTGCATCCACAAGTTACGTACTTGGCGGAATATCCTTAATACGCATTTATGCACGTCTCTTTTTGGGAAATCATATAAAAAATTATCACGAAGTTGCATTAAAATCTTCATAAGATCTCATAACTGTAAATTTATCAACCATAAATCTAATCAATGCATATTTATGAATACAAATCACACAACACCTCGTACCGGATTTTCCGGCTTCAAAGAAAATTGGAAATTTGATGCAATATCCGGTTTCTTAGTATTTCTTATTGCATTACCTTTATGCTTAGGGATATCTATGGCGAGCGGTTTCCCGCCGGTTGCAGGTATATTTACTGCTATTATTGGCGGCATCGTCGTGAGTTTTTTCGGCGGATCATCTATGACCATTAAAGGTCCTGCAGCCGGACTTATTGTCATCGCTCTCGGTGCCGTGGAAGAATTGGGAGCAGGTAATATGATGAATGGATATCATTATGCTCTTGCTGTTATTGTTGTAGCCGGAATTGTTCAAGTATTGTTCGGACTTTTGCGATCAGGGGTTCTCAGCGATTTTTTTCCTTCCGCTGCCGTGCATGGTATGCTTGCCGCCATAGGAATTATAATTGCTTCAAAACAAATTCATACTTTGCTTGGTGTTAAACCCGAGGGAAAAGAAATCCTTGAATTAATTGCGGAAATTCCTCATAGCTTTTCTATTATGAACCCCGAGGTCGCTGTTATTGGTATTGTAAGTTTACTGATTCTTTTTGCTCTCCCATTAGTGAAACATCATATTTTTAAGAAAATTCCTGCGCCTCTTATTGTCTTACTGATCGCAATTCCTTTGGGCAGGATATTCGACTTGGAGCATGAACATACATACTTATTTCTTGATCACCATGAATATAGCATAGGTCCCAAATTTTTAGTAACTTTACCTGAAAATTTGTTAGCAGCAATAACATTTCCTGATTTTTCCAAAATTCTCTCTTTTACATCGCTAAAATATATAATGATGTTTTCTCTGGTTGGCAGTCTTGAGTCATTATTAAGCACAAAAGCTATCGACACATTAGACCCGTACAAAAGAAAGTCCAACATGGACAAAGACTTAATGGGTATTGGTATTGGTAATGTTTTAGCAGGAATGATTGGTGGTTTGCCGATGATTTCAGAAATAGTACGCAGCTCCGCCAATATTAATAATGGTGGAAGAACTGTGTTGAGTAATGTATTTCACGGTGTATTCCTCCTTGTATTTGTAGCTTTTTTCCCTACTCTCATCCATCAAATACCATTGTCCGCACTGGCTGCTATGCTTATATTTACCGGCTGTCGTCTTGCCTCACCTAAAGAATTTTACAAAACATATAAAATTGGCAAGGAGCAGTTGATTATATTTCTCATCACGATTATTATGACACTCACCACCGATTTACTTGTCGGTATAGCTTTGGGTATTATTGCTAAAATTCTTATCCATCTTTTGAATGGGTTACCGATCAAATATATGTTTAAACCCTTGTTTTCTGTCACAATTGATCCGGAGGAAAACTACATAGTTGAGGTCTTTCATTCGGCGGTCTTCAGCAATTATATTCAGCTAAAAAAATCACTTGATTCATTACCGCGCCAAAAGAACATCGTCATAGATTTTTCCAATACTATTCTGATAGATCATACCGTGATGGATAATTTGTATCATTACAAACATGAATACGAATCATCGGGCGGTATTTTTGTTTTTGAGGGATTAAATGAACATGTTGCGCTTTCGGAACATAGCTTGGCAGCTCGAAAAAAGAGTTATATTGCAATTCATAAACCTTAAACCTTGGAGTGATATGAAAAAAAAACTTATTCTCAGTATTGGGTGCTTTGTTGTAACATTGGGTATATTACAAGCACAAACCAATCGTATAAATGATCACAATTCTATAGGTTGGTATAACTATTTTGGAACATTCAAAATTTCAGAACATTTTGGTGTGCACACAGAGTATCAGTGGCGCAGGGATAGCTATATTACAGATTGGCAACAAAGTCTTTTGCGTGTAGGTATCAATTATTCTCTTAATCCAAGGGTGCTTTTTCGTGCCGGTTATGCGTGGGTTGAAACATTTCCTTATGGCGATATACCGCTTAATGGTTTTGGTAAAGATTTTACCGAGCATCGTTTCTTTGAGATGGTGCAATTATCTCATAAAGAAGGAATAGTGGATATATCACATAGATTTATGGTGGAGCAACGTTTTGTGGGGAAATATAATTCTCTTTTATCCGAAAATGAAGATGAATATCTCTTACTCAACAGAATGCGTTATATGATACGTTTACAAGCTCCGCTCCAAGGTGATGAAATCAAAGATAATACTCCATATATTGCAGTATATGATGAAGTATTTGTCGGGTTCGGAGAAAATGTGAATGCGAATATTTTTGATCAGAATCGTGTTGGTCTTTTATTCGGGTATCGTTTTTCACCATTGTTACGTATTGAAGGGGGATATCTAAGTCAGATTGTCCAATTTGGCAGACAGACAGGTGGAAAAAACATTATACAATATAATAATGGTATTATTCTCAATGCGAATCTATCCATAGATTTTACTACACATTAACTACCATGATAAGACGCTCTTGACATAAGTCATTCAATTTGTAAGCAGAAATTTCATTTTTATATAAGCACGGATATTAACAATTTCTCTATTGTTATGAAACCATTTTTAAGCCAATAATTGCGGTAATAAGTAATGTAAGAAAAAAGAGCCGTGCAAATGTTGCCGGATCATCAAAGACATATATGCCTATTAAAGCGGTGCCGCAAGCTCCAATACCCGTCCACACCGCATAAGCTGTGCCGAGAGGTATCGTCTGTATGGCACGTTCAAGTGCAACAAAGCTGATCACGGCACAAAAAATAAACGCCAAACTCCATATAGTTTTATTATTGCCTTCGACTGTTGCCATTTTAAGACATGTTGTGAAGCCGATTTCAAAAATTCCGGCAACTGCTAACCAAATCCAAGCCATGTTGATAAAAGTAAATAAAAAAAACTCGACGACTTTTTCATAATCGTCGAGTTTTTCACTATAATAAAATTACGTTATGTTACTTTGTGTCCGGCACACCTAAATCTACAATGAGTGAAAATCGCATTGTATTTGCCAATGGATGATTTTCTTCGATAGTATTGAGGAAACTGAAATCCAAGTTAAACATTTGATACTTTACTCCTGCACCAAAAGTTAAAAATTCACGATTACCGGAGCTTGCCGGTTCAGCGAAATATCCCGCTCTTAATGCCACAACTCTTTCATACCAATACTCTGCGCCAAAAGCTAATTCCATTCCACCTTTTTCCCATGCTGTTACAAAAGATTTCGGTATCGGATCAGACACCGTAGCATCACGGCGAACAAGTAATTTGGAGGCATCGAAAGCTAATGTCAAATCATTGAACTCATCACGCACAACATTTAAAGAAGTTCCTAAACGTAATGTGGTTGGCAATGGATCGGATTGCTGCAAATAAGTAACTTTAGGACCGACATTTTGCAAGTTAAAACCTACTGCCAATTTATCATCCAATTCCCAACCGAACACATCTAATTTGCTTGGTCTCCACAATAATCCAATGTCAAAAGCACCGCTCGTCCCTGTGCCTGCGCCGGTTGCTTGTCCTGAAATAGGTGCAAGATTAGACTGGATATAGCGCAATCCCACGCCCGCACCAATATCATCGGAGATCATGGTACCATAGTATAAACCGAAGGAAAACTCATTGGAACGAAAAGTTCCTTGTTTATCCCCACGTTCATTAGTACGAGTGAACTCGCCGAGATTCATAAGGATAAAGTTTGCGGCAACCATACCGTCAAGAGCTTCGACATATTGACCATAAGCACCATAACTATAGTATAAATCGGTATTGAATTGGGGCAACCAACGAGAAAAATTGATTGCGACTTGTTGTTTGTCTTGATAGCCGAGTCCGCCCGGATTCCAATAAATAGCGTTAAGATTATCAGCCATAGCAGTACCAACTTCGCCCATGCCGCAAGCACGTGCATCGGCACTGATTAACAAAAACGGTACAGCAGAACCGCCGGTTTGAGCAGATGCGGGTATAGTTGCCACGCCCAATGCAAAAAGTGCACTCATGAGCAACATTCTGTTTTTTATCATGATTTCCTCTATAAAAATTATTGTCTTACAATAGTATGAGAACCCGTGACGGTCATTCTTTTACCATCAAAAGCCGTGCCCTCTATGAAAAAATAATAGGAACCCGAAGGTACCATATTCCCATCATTGTCATGTGTGTCCCATAAGATTTCCGCATTCCGCACTTGATTCACAGAGGCGGAAAGCGTCCTTACCAAACGCCCATCGGCGGCAAAAATATGAATTTCGGCACTAAAGGGTTGCGATTGATTGTGAATGAAGCTCATTCGCGTCTCTCCGGATGATGGATTCGGATAGGTCAGAACATCTTGAGCAATGAAAGAATTAGGGTCTGCAACCATAAAATGGGTAGTCGTTTGCCTGTAATTGTTAAGCACATCCCAAGCTCTTGCTGTCACAGTATGATGCCCGGGCGCAAGATTAAAGACCTGTATTTGAGCTGAACCTTTTTTGGAGTCCGTGAAAGATGTTTGATATGTTTCTGTGGCATCTATCGGCTCACCATCGTCAATCCGAAATTCGATATTGTGCCCAATGCCGGCACCGGTTGTATTGATACCTGTTTCGTCCGATAAATCAAGAATTATCATTGGTGCATTCCGCACCATATCGCCTGCG
>JAYRWZ010000556.1:0-5705 GCA_041917875.1 Chloroflexota bacterium
AACTATAAAATATGAAGTAGCATCTGTCAAAACGGTTCCATTGTTTTTTAACACTAGGGTGACTGGCGCAGAAATACCTACATCAGGAGGAAGTTGTTCTGGAACACCCTTATTATGATTTGCTGTCAATCTTTTTGCATAATCTTGTATTTTTTTATTATTCTTTGCTTTTTCATTGAATGGGACAGTATTTTCTTGTTTTTCATTGGGTTGTAACTTATTTCCACCACCACCTTCTGCTTCCGCTTGTGGTGTATGTTCCGTTCCCGGCGTATCTCCCCGCGGATCGCTGAACAAAATAGGATTGCCTGCCATAGCCGAGTAGGGGCTTTCCCAAGGCTGAAACACCGGATCACGGGTGAGCCATTGCGCCAAGCGCGGGTCATATAAACGATACTCGGTATTGAGCAAATTCCCTTCGCCGGGTTTGGGTTTTTCGCCTGTGGAAGCAATTTCCGCACTTACTTGATCGCCACGGTCTTCTTCTTCCATGCCATTATAGCCATAGCGATAATCCGCTCCCGTGCTTGCCACTCTGCCGGCTTGGCTTTTCAGATGTCAAAGAACATGAGTATTAACAATGCAATTTTTTTGAAATTCAATCCCGTAAGGGGGATGACATTATCTATCGCCATGTCGCTTCTGCGTGTTCTATTATCATGTCGCACCTGCGGAGCTTGTTTTTTTCGGTCTTTCGTTTTCTATTATCATGTCGCACCTGCGGAGCTAGGTTCACTCCCGAAGGGATGACATATTCGTAATGTCTTCACAATACTGTGTTGTTAAACGTGAAAATATGCTATGAATACAGTGATTATGAGGACATAAATGTATTCTGATACTTATACTGCTTTTTTGGGAGTGTAAGTCCATATAAAAAAAGGCTTACTCTATTGCAGAGAGAAAGATTCATAAAGAGAATACTGCTTTACCAATAATTTGTTTGGTTATTGAGTTGTACTAACTAAATGTTTGGTATAGTTTGTCTTTTTCTCCTTTTCAACGCAACCAAACACTATGAAATCGAGTGTAAACAAAAAATAATGGCGATAGAAATGAGAGTGGAAGACCTAAAAGTGGCGTTTTTTGTCAAATTTCGCCACTTTTTTCGTTTTTCAGCTCTTTGGTTCATCTATTCTTCACAAGGCGAAATCAGAAAACGAGCAATAAAGTAATTTTGCGCCGCTCCAAGTGGGAGAAAGTGGGGGAATCAATCAAGGTCTCGGTATCTGTGGGGGAAAAAGGGACATTGAATTGATTTCGGGCATGCAGAGCAAAAAGAGGAATAGAGTTGATTTGGTTTAACCACAGTTTTTCGACACTATGTCATTTTTCAAGGGTCAGGAAACATTTTCGCTCGACAATAAAGGGCGCGTGAACATACCGGCAAAGATGCGTAAGGCACTTTCGCCGGATGCAAACGACACATTTGTGCTGACTCGGGGGACTGATAAATGTATAGTTGCCTATCCGTTGAATGAATGGAAAAAGTATGAAGAACGTTATATGGGTATGAATCAATTCGATGAAGAAAACCGCTTTTTCCTACGGACAATCTTGGCATGGTGCGAAGAGGTGGAGATTGATGCACAACAGCGTATCACTATCGGCAAACGTTATCTGGACTTCGCTTCTTTGGAAGGTAAAGTCACCGTGGTCGGGATGATTGATCATATTGAATTTTGGAATCCTGACGAATTTGAACGGTATCTCAATGGTCAAGGCGATCAGTATGAGCAGATAGCCGCCAAAGTGATGTCATAATCGGTAAAACGTATGAGCAGCAAACGCCATATCCGTCGTGACCGTTCACGTGAAGAGCAGTATGATTATCATCTGCCGGTGATGCGGGATATTATATGTGATTATGTTGTGTGGAAAAAAGATGGTATCTATGTGGACGGTACTCTGGGGGGAGGCGGTCACACCGGAGCCATAGTGGAGCGCTTATCCGAGGAGGGGCGATTGTTTTCTTTCGATGCCGATAAGGACGCAATTCGCCATTGTTCGGAGCGTTTTGCAGAAGAGATACGCACGGGGCGATTAACGCTCATACATGACAATTTCATTCGGGCATGCAGCATAGAGGAACTTCGGGGGAAGGCATCCGGTCTGCTGCTGGATTTGGGTGTGTCATCCAAGCAATTGGATACCGCTCAGCGCGGCATAAGCCACCGTGTGAATGCACCATTGGATATGCGCTTCGGCGATGAAGGTGAGTGTACGGCAGCAGACATCCTGAATGAATGGAAAGAGGAGGACTTAGAACGTATTATGCGGGTCTTCGGTGAAGAACCGTTTTCGCGAGCAATGGCGCGACGCATTATTCAAAGGCGGCGTGCCGCTCCTCTTCGCACTACTTTTGATTTGCGTGATGTGGCGGCATCGCTCATCCCACCGCATATATTATCCAAATCGCTCGCCAGAATTTTTCAAGCATTCCGCATTGCCGTGAATGATGAATTGCAAATATTGGAACAAACATTACGCGGTTTTATTCCTTTGTTAGAATCTCAAGGGCGCATTGTCATTATGTCCTATCATTCCCTTGAAGATCGTATTGTGAAAAATGTTTTCCGAGAGCTGTCTCGCAATGATGATGACTCTCCCCCTGTGATAAAAGTGCTCACGCCCAAACCATTGGAAGCAGATGAAGAAGAAATTATGCGAAATCCGCGTGCTCGCAGCGTAAAAATACGTGTTGCAGAAAAAAAGTAAAAGCTCTTCAACTGACCCATACTATACCGTAGAAAATGCGATTTTGGAGTCATAACTGTATCGAATCCGTGGAAAATAAGAAAACCTCCGCGATACGTGCAATCATGCTGTAAAAATCAGGGAAATCACCTCAATGTTGAATTTGCACAGCATTAGGACAATCAATGCACGCAGCAGATATGCTATTTCTCACATCAACATCGAATAAACTTTCGTAATTTTCGCTTTCTGAATGGTGTTCTCGTTTTTCTTGATGAGCAACAACTATGCTGTTATAGTGCATAAAAAAACACGATTCGGAATTTCACAGAAATACAAACATTGATCAACGAATACTGTATGGAGGTACAATGAATATTCTTCTTATTGGCTCAGGCGGCAGAGAACATGCACTTGCTTGGGCAATGCGGACAAAATCATCGTTTATGCGCGGATTATATGCCGCTCCGGGCAATCCCGGTATATTTGAAGTGGCTCGCCATACAGATATAGAAGATATCAATGACCATGACCAAATTATTCATTTTTGTCAGCGATTGATGATTGACCTTGTCGTTGTGGGACCTGAACAGCCCTTGGCTCTCGGTTTGGCGGATAATTTGCGTTCGGCTGGTATTTTTACTTTCGGTCCTTCACGCGCCGCTGCACGTATTGAGTCATCCAAAGCATTTGCCAAAGACCTTATGCGTAAATATAATATTCCCACAGCGGCATATAAACATTTTAATCACACACAGGTACAAGATGCCTTGGCATACATTGAGCATTTTCCTAAACCACCGGTGATTAAAGCCGATGGATTAGCAGCAGGCAAAGGCGTGATTGTGCCACGTACCCATGAAGAAGCAAAAAACGCGGTGTTGGAGATGTTTGGCGGGGCTTTTGGAAAAGCGGGAGCTGAGGTTGTCATAGAAGAATTTATGGAAGGCGAAGAAGCGTCTGTTTTTGCTATCTGTGACGGCACGAATTTTATAACTCTTGCCCCTGCTCAGGATCATAAACGGATAGGCGATGGAGACACAGGGAAAAACACCGGCGGTATGGGTGCTTATGCGCCTGCAGATGCTTTAGTCACCCCTGATATTTTGGACAAGGTAAAAAAACGTATTATTCAGCCGCTTTTAGATGGTATGCGTGCCGAAAAAACACCATTTATCGGTTGTCTTTTCTGTGGACTTATGATTCATCACGGCGAACCGCGTGTCGTTGAATTTAATGCTCGTTTCGGCGATCCTGAAACGCAGGCAGTGCTGTCGGTTTTTGAAGGCGATTTTGTACGCTTATTGAGCAGTGCTGCACGCGGGGAAATAGATAAAAGTGCTGTACGTTCTTCCACTAATGGCTATTGCTGCAATGTGGTTCTTGCTGCGAAGGGCTATCCCGACACATATAATAAGGGTATGCGAATTACGGGAATTGAAGAAGCCCGCGCTATGAATGCACGCATATTCCATTCCGGCACGGCTCGCGATGAAAATAAAGAACTTATTGCCAATGGAGGAAGAGTTTTGGGCGTGTGCGGTGCAGGAGACACACTCGAAAAAGCCATTAATGTCGCTTATCAAGCAATACCTTTTATTGAATTTGAGGGCAAAACATTTAGAAAAGATATCGGTCAAAAAGGACTTCGTTATACGTAAATTATTCTCAAAATGTAATCTGTTTTAGAAAAAAAATATTATGAAAATTATTGTCACCGGTGGAGCAGGATTTATAGGCTCACATATTGTTGACGCATATTGTGGCTTGGGTCATGATGTGGTCATCTTAGATAATTTTTCGACGGGTAAAATAGAAAATTGTAATCCCAAAGCACGCATAATCACAATGGATATAACCGCCGAAGCTGTCAATGATCTTTTTGAAAAAGAACGCTTCGATGTCCTTAATCATCATGCCGCACAAATGGATGTACGTGTGTCCGTCAATGACCCGCAATTTGATGCTTCAACCAATATTCTCGGCGGATTAAATCTCTATGAAGCAGCAAAAAAAAATGGTGTAAAAAAGATAATATTTGCTTCTTCCGGCGGAACAGTCTATGGCGAGCAGCAAGAGTTTCCGGCAGCGGAAGAGCATCCCAAGCAACCGCTTTCTCCCTATGGAATTTCTAAACTTGCCAATGAACATTATTTGTATTATTACAAGCAAGAATACGGAATTTCTTCGGTAATATTACGATATGCGAATATTTATGGTCCGCGCCAAAATCCGCATGGCGAAGCCGGCGTTGTTGCAATATTTACCAATAAATTACTTGCCGGTCAAGAACCTGTCATTAATGGTGACGGCTTACAAACACGCGACTATGTTTTTGTGAGTGATGTCGTTCAAGCCAATATTCTTGCATTGCACGATACAATGGAAGGAGCATTTAATATAGGCACCGAACAGGAAACAGATGTTGTGACAATTTTCAGACACTTAAACGATATTATCGGTGGGAATTGTCCCGAAACATACGGCGTGGCTAAACCCGGCGAACAAAGGCGAAGTGTTATAAGTCATACAAAAATTAAGCAACATTACGGCTGGTTACCGACGGTCAATTTTCGTGATGGCTTAGAAATAACAGTTGAGTTTTTCCGGGCGCGACTTTAATTTTTATGGCACACAGTCTTCATCAACCGGGATTACTCCAGAGAATATTTGGGAAGTGGCGGCTCAAAGCATTATTGGCTATGTTGGCATTCAGCATGGTTGCGGGAGTGTTGCTTTATACAAATATGTTGGTGAATGAATTGGTGGAGCGTGAGCTGAACACCGTTCAATTTTATGCAGGAATTTATGACTATTATCTGAAAAAACCGAATAGTGACCCTGAAAGTTTTCTTCACAGTATATATTCCGTGACAAAAACAATTTCATTTCCGCTTATTCTGACAGATGAAAACAATACTCCCAACTTACCATTATCCGAATATTCTTTGAATGTTGATATTGACACAACTTTGTCTGAACAGCAACAAATGCAAAAAATGCGTGAA
>JAYRWZ010000557.1:0-1764 GCA_041917875.1 Chloroflexota bacterium
AGGATTCTCTCCGCGTAAAATTCCTGTTATAAATAAAATTATACAGACTAAAAATATTAAGTAGGTTAGCTTTTTTCCAAATTGTTCCATACGTGACTGCAAAGGCGTTATGGACTTTTTTTCTTGTAACAAACCGGCAATTTTTCCTAACTCTGTTTGCATTCCGGTTGCTACAACCACACCTTTTGCTCTACCATTTGTTACTAATGTGCCTTTAAAGATCATATTTGACTGATCGCCCAATGGTACATTAACTTCGTTTAGAGCAGAATTATGTTTATTCACGGAAATTGACTCACCTGTTAAAGACGATTCATCAATAAGCAAACTATGGGCTTCTATAAGTCGGATATCGGCGGGCACAACATTGCCGGATTCTATAATGACGATATCGCCCGGTACCAATTCTATCGAAGAAATAACTTTTGTGTGACTATCTCGTGTCACTTGCGTATGTGTGATACTCATTTTTTTAAGTGCTTCTATCGCTTTCTCTGCTCTAAATTCTTGTATGAAACCAATGATTGCGTTTAGCATCACAATGACAAGAATGATAATAGTATCTGTTATATCTCCCATTATGCCCGATAACACTGCGGCTGCAATCAATACAATGATCATAAAATCTTTGAATTGTTGAATGAAGTGTAGCCATATAGGTGCTTTTTTCGTCTCGTGCAATTCATTCGATCCAATGACTGATAAACGCTTTTGTGCTTCGGAAGGCGACAAACCCTGAACTGAAGTATTGTGTGCTTGTAAAATATCAGCAACAGATTGATTATAGAAATTCATTGCTACCTTCGCTTTTACTATGTTGTACAATTTTTCTGCTTGATGAAATTGATGTTTTACATAGGACAGAATAGAAAGAATATGTTATATGCAACACGACTAATGCAAAGGTCTCTTTTTAACCATGCCACCTTTAATATCGTTAATGGTGTGTTGGACAATAAATGCTTTAGGGTCAATTTTTTCAATCTCTAATATTAGTTTAGTCACCTCTAAGCGAGTCACCACACAAAACAAGGTGCGTCCGACTTCATGATCAAAGTCACCCCTTGAACCATATCCTTTGTCTGTCTTAAAGACAGTCACACCTTTTCCAAGGTATTCAGTAATCTGTATTTTGATTTCTTCAGCATTTGGTGATATTACATATACACCTATATATTCCTCAATACCATTGATAATAAAATCAACGGTCTTGGATGCTGCTAAATACGTGAGAATTGAGTACATTGCTGTTTCTATGTTTAACAAAAGAGCAGCGACTAAAAATAATACTGTATTGAAAATTGCTATAAAGTCGCCAACGGTGAGACTACTTTTTCTACTGATTGTAATTGCCATGACTTCTGTGCCGTCAATGACTGCTCCTCCTCTGATGGCGAACCCTATGCCGGCTCCCAGAAAAAAACCGCCAAAGACAGCAATCAAAAGAGTATCTTTGGTAAAGGCGGGGAGATGTAATAAATGAACAAGTAAAGACAGTGCAACGATTGCTATAATGCTTTTTAGGGCAAATTCTTTCGAAATTTGTCGTGTACTGATAATAATAAAGGGTAAGTTTACTGCAACAATAAGAATACCCAAATCTATTTTTGTGAAAATATTCAGTAATAACGAAACACCCATTGCCCCGCCATCTAAAAAACCATTGGGCAGCAAAAATCCTTTTAAACCGATACTTGCCATAATTACCCCAAGTGATATGAGAATAATATCTTTACCGTATCGTATATAAATTCGTCGTTGAAC
>JAYRWZ010000558.1:0-3014 GCA_041917875.1 Chloroflexota bacterium
CCTCTTTTGTTATTTCGGTAATCGTTTTGATTGCACTTACACTACAATCGGATGCTCATGAAGATGGCAAATGCGGTACATTCTCTCCCAAGAACAAAGATGTTTCCGTGCTCAATAGTCCAAGACCTTTTGCTCAAAAAACCATTTCATCCCCATCGGGAACATTCCTTATTCACTATGATATTGAAGGAGTTAATTCGGTTGACTTAAAGGATGTCGATGCTAACTCTGTGCCCGATTGGATCGATTCTGTGGGCTATTATTGTGACTATGCATATCGTTTACAAGTAGATACCTTGGGTTACAGTGCTCCTCCTGCCGATACGGGAGGTGGATCAAAGCAATATGATGTCTATGTAAGGGACTTGGCAAGTCAAAATATTTATGGAGTTACAAATCCGACTGAATCAGAAATTACCGGCGGAACTTATTTAAGATTCAAAAGTTACATAGTTATTGACAATAATTATAGTATAGACGACAGAAATGCCTCCGGCAATCCCGTTTTTTCTACATTCGGCTATGATGGATTGAAAGCGACGATTGTGCATGAATATTTCCATGCAATTCAAATTGGTGCTTATGGAAGAGCTGATTTTTCTGCATATTATGAAATGGCAAGTACATGGATGGAATGGCGAGCTTTCCCCGAAATTTATGATTATGTACTGCAAGCCCGCCGGTTTTTCACTTCTCCGCAAGCATATTATTTTGGGCGTCGAGAAGCTGAGTTTGGTTATAAATACGGTCCATTTGCACTTTATTTGACTTCACGGCTTGGAGATAACCTCATGAGGCAATCATGGGAGGAGTTACGCAATGGACAAGCACCGTACAAAGCATTAGATATTGCATGTGTGAAAAATGGCTCTTCTTTGCAGGATTTGTGGTGCGAGTTTTTACCTTTGCTGTACAGAACCGGAAGTCGGTCACGTAAACTCGGGTTGCCCAAAGAGTTACCCGTTGCACATTTGTATCCACTGTTAAAAGAGTCATATACAGAGATATTTACCGAGCCGAGTATTTCAATTTCGCAGAGAATTCCAGCATATTCCGCATTATTCATTCGCAATATTTTAGTTCCCGAAGGCACAAACACACCGGATACTGCTGACATAATTTTTACAAACCCTAATACAGATGTCATTGTGCGCGGTTCCGCTACGGACGCATCCTTTATATTTGAATTGCGATCCAATCTGGAATTGGAGCAACAAATTTCAGGGACAGCTTATTCGTGGAACTATACCGTTGATGGAGCTAAACCTTGTTATTTCAGCAATATATCGAATGGTTATGTGACCGATGGGATTGATAATGTTTTTCCGTCCCCCTATCGTTTGGGTATTGATAATGAACTCTTCTTTCCTGCACCTGCTCAATCGCTTGTGGGTAAAGAAATTGTCTTGGAAATATTTGATGTATCCACGCGTGTTTTGTTACATCAAGAAATAACCAATGTTCGTGCGAGTACCGTGCCGGGCAAAAATGCACTGCTGCGTGTGGTGACATGGAAGCCGAACAATGAAATTTCCACCGGTGTCTATCTGTACAAATTACGATATTTCGACACCATAACATTTGGTAAATTTGTCATAAAGCAATGACCAAATTACTTGAAAATTCGCACTAACAATGGAACAATCATTCACGGAAAGCATACAGCAACGCTACGGTATCATTGGCTCTTCCAAAGAGATACAGGAAGCACTTCACACACTGATACAAGTTGCGCCAACAGATCTGTCCGTTTTAATTTCGGGAGAGACCGGCACTGGTAAGGAAGTGTTTGCTCAAGCATTACACGGACTGAGTAAGAGACGTAAAAATCCATTTATCAGCGTTAATTGCGGTGCAATTCCCGAAACTTTGCTCGAATCGGAGTTATTTGGTCATGAGAAAGGTGCTTTTACCGGAGCAATAGAGCAGCGAATCGGTTTTTTTGAAGCAGCAAATAATGGAACTATTTTTCTTGACGAGATAGGCGATATGCCGTATCCATTGCAGGTGAAATTGTTACGTGTGCTGGAAAGCGGAGAGTTTTCTCGAGTTGGATCATCAACGGTGCAAAAAGTTGATGTGAGAATTGTTGCTGCAACCAATCGCATTTTAACCGATGATGTACAGCAAGGCAAATTCCGAGAAGATTTGATGTTTCGACTTAACTCTGTGAATATACAATTGCCGCCATTGCGATTGCATCCTGAAGATATACCTGACCTGGTCGAGCATTTTGCCGAGCGAACAGCAGAAAAAATCGGTGTTGATTTTAAGGGGATCAGCAATGATGCTTTGGCTATGCTTCAACATCTGCCGTGGAAGGGTAATATCAGAGAATTGCGCAATTTTATTGAAACCTTAGTGACCTTGGAACGAGGTGCGTATATCACAGATGTGCGTCTTCACAGTTATATCAGACCCGCTTTGCCGCCTGCCCACACTCTTGATGTGGCGCAAGATAATGCCATTGTGCCATTGCACGCTTCGGCTCCGCCGCCAAACTCTGAACAAGCTATTCCACATCGCGCAACTTCAACGACTGATAATGAACTTATTTATCGCTCATTATTAGAGTTACGCAATGAGATAGCTGATGTAAAGCGCGGTTTAGGTGTTCTTGCAGACGATATGCGTTCCATTATAATGAGTGCGCAACAAAACACAAATGTGAACACAGCTGAAGCAACTACAACATTAGCCAACAACTCATGGAAGAATAGAACCCTAAGCGATGTTGAAAAAGATATGTTACAATCTGCTCTTGAACGATACCATGGCAATAGACGAATGGCAGCTAAGGCGCTTGGCATTGGCGAACGTACAATGTACCGAAAAATGCACTTTTATGGTTTATTTGAAGAAAATGAATAGGTTTCTGTAACATTTTACGTTTTTTTCCATCACTGCAAACAACAGCATATATTTCTTTCGATTAAAGTATGCAGAATTATACCGACAAAGACATCTTTCTCTTACTTGGAGACTCCGAAACGAAGGTTGCACAAGCAGCTTTA
>JAYRWZ010000559.1:0-2825 GCA_041917875.1 Chloroflexota bacterium
ATACAGTTATGAAGCAAACGACCAAGAAAGTCCGCCGTCTTTACAATAACACGGTATTGACAGGTTTTGCCGGCGCAACAGCCGATGCCTTTACTTTATTGCAGCGTTTCGAAGAGAAATTAGAAACCCAAAGAGGGAATTTAGACCGTGCGGTTATTGATTTGGCAAAGGATTGGCGCACAGACAGATATTTGCGTCGCCTTGAAGCAATGATGGTCATAATGAATAGTACCAAAATTCTATTAGTGAGCGGAACAGGTGATATTATTGAGCCGGACGATAATATTATTGCCATCGGTTCAGGTGGTTCTTATGCACTTTCCGCCGCACGAGCTTTGATGAAACATTCGGAGCTGGATGCACGCTCTATTGTACAAGAATCACTCCATATTGCAGCAGATATTTGTATATATACAAACCATCAACTTACAATCGAAGAATTATAATTTTTTTACATACAATTCATGAAATTACACTAATGACACAAACAGAAATTTCACAGTCACGCACACCCAAAGAAATAGTCGAAGAATTAGATAAATATATTATTGGTCAAAATGCCGCAAAGCGCGCTGTTGCTATCGCTCTCCGTAATCGTTGGAGAAGGCAAAGTGTAACAACGGATATCCGTGATGAGATTATGCCTAACAATATCATTATGATTGGACCTACCGGCGTGGGAAAAACGGAGATTGCAAGACGGCTTGCAAAATTAGCAGGTGCACCCTTTGTGAAAGTCGAAGCAACGAAATTTACGGAAGTGGGCTATGTGGGGCGCGATGTTGAATCTATTGTGCGTGATTTGGCTGAAGCGGCAGTCAATATGGTGCGTGCGGAAAAAAGTGCCGAAGTACAAATTCAGGCAAAAAATGCTGCAATCAACCGTGTTCTGGATGCACTTATTCCTCCGTTAAAGCGGGGACCTTCTTTTGATACTGCGTCTGACGAAGAAATAGAAATGAATAGCAAAACACGTGAAAAATTCCGTGAAATGATTCTTGACGGTGCACTGAATGACAGGCAAATTGAAATTGACATTACGGTAGATCCGAGCAGTTCTTTACATGTATTAGGACCAATGGGGATGGACGAAATGACATCAAATATTCAAGAAATGCTGGGTTCAATGATGCCGAAAAAATCAAAAACACGTAAAGTGACTGTTGCTGAAGCATTAGTGCTGTGCGAAAAAGAAGAGTCAGAAAAATTGATAGACATGGACAAAGTTACAAGGGAAGCTGTTCGTCGTGCAGAAAATACAGGTATTGTTTTTATTGATGAAATTGATAAAGTTGCCTCCCGCAGTGGTGATGGTCACGGTCCTTCGGTTTCACGTGAAGGCGTGCAACGCGATTTATTGCCAATAGTTGAAGGCAGTGCTGTCAGTACAAAACACGGAGTCGTAAAAACTGATCATGTGTTATTTATTGCATCCGGCGCTTTTCATGTTTCTAAACCCTCCGATTTAATTCCGGAATTACAAGGGCGTTTTCCGATCAGAGTAGAATTACAAAGTCTGACAGAGGAGGATTTTATAAATATTTTAACTGTGCCCCAAAATGCACTTATTAAACAATACAAAGCATTATTAGAAACGGAAAATATTACTCTAGAGTTTGATGCTTCTGCTATTAAAGAAATTGCTTCAACTGCTGCAAGAGTTAATGATGATGTGGCAAATATCGGTGCGCGTCGCCTGCATACTATACTTACTACTTTATTAGACGAGATAATGTTCGATGCAACTGCAACAACGATGAGTAGCCAAACTATAACTATTGATGATGCGTATGTGAAGGAAAAGTTATCTCAGATTGCCGGAAATACAGATGTAAGCAAATATATATTGTAAGAAAATGGAATATCTTTATCTCATTGGCATTGCTGCTATAGCATGCAGTGCATCAGTAATGACATTTATCAGTGGTTTTGGATTAGGAACTCTTTTATTGCCCGTATTTATGTTTTTTTTCCCTTTACCGATTGCTGTTTCGGCAACAGCTATCGTCCATTTTGGTAATAATATTGCTAAATTATTGGCGGTATATCATGATATAGATATTCCTGTTCTTTTACGGTTTGGTATTCCGGCAAGTATTGGTGCCGCAGTAGGCGCATTATTTTTTGATATGGCTGCAAATCTGCCGATACTATATACATTCGGAATGGATAATCTGTATGAATTGAAAATACTGCCTATCAACCTCATAGTAGGAAGCATTATTATTATGTTTACTTTTTTAGATGATATTAAAACTACTCAACAAAAACTTTCAGCATATTGGCTTATTATTGGTGGGGTATTGTCAGGATTTTTTGGCGGAATTTCGGGTCATCAAGGTGCATTACGTTCATTAGTGCTGTCAAAAACTACTTTATCGAAACAGCAATTTGTTGCAACAGGAGTAGTTATTGCTTGTTGCGTTGATATAGTGCGGCTTTTTCTTTATGGCACTTCTATTTCTGTACAAGCTTATACAGTTGAATCCTTATTAGCAGTTATTGTTGCATTATGTGGAGCTTTTTTGGGAATAGTGATCGGTAAAAAACGATTACAATCAATGACACATTCGCAATTTCATAGCATTGGGAAGTATGGACTATTATTGTTTGGTTTATTGCTGATTTTGGGTTTATTAACACGATAACTATAGTGCTATGAAAAAATCAATACTTTTTTTCTTTCAAGCAATTGCCATAATTATTGCAACGACACTGTATTGTTCGAGCGTTGTTATCATGATGGTACTCATGCGAAGTAAGACTATATTTTTCCCGATGTGTCGTTCATGGTCACGTGTATTATTAGCTATTTCCGGTGTAAA
>JAYRWZ010000560.1:0-1863 GCA_041917875.1 Chloroflexota bacterium
AAAGCGTCTGCACCGTTTTCTGCTTGATAACAAATATATCCCTTACTTTTTAACAGTGACGCTAAGAAGAAGCGATTACTATCCACATCATCAGCAATGATTACCGTAGGTAATTGCGGATATTTGTCTTTTAATTTATGCGATTCCACAGTATGTACATCGTGCTTGGGAACTTTACTGTGCACTGATTGTAACAATAAAGTAAATGAAAAGACAGATCCGATCCCTTCTTCACTTTCAATATGTAAACTTGAATTCATCAGTTGTAAAATTTGTGTACAAATAGATAAACCCAAACCCGTACCTTCATTGCCTAAAGCATCAATTTGATAAAATGGCTGAGTGATAAGCGGTATCTGATCTTTAGGAATTCCTTTTCCGGTGTCTTTAATAGAAAAATGCAGTGCATATTTTTGTTCATCATGCTGTTGAAAATCAAGTTGTAAAGAAACAATACCTTGTTCCGTAAATTTTACGGCATTACCGATAAGATTAACCAGTAATTGGCGCAACCGTTTTTCGTCGCCAAAAAATCGGGAGGGCAACTCTTTCTGAATATTGACTTTACATTGAATTTTTTTCTGTTGACAAGAGAGCTGAAACATACCTTCAATATCGCGGATGATATCATAGACAGAAAACTCCCCATGCTCAAGGATCAATTTACCGGCTTCAATTTTCGAAATATCGAGAATATCATTTAAGATTCTCAATAAATGGACGCCGCTTTGATACATAGTCCGTATATATTCAGAGTGTTTCGGCAATAATAATTTATCTGCAAGAAGTATCTGCGCAAAACCGAGAATTGCATTTAATGGTGTACGCAACTCATGAGACATATTGGATAAAAAGACACTTTTTGCCAAATTTGCTTTTTCTGCCGCACTTTTTGCAGACAGTATCTCGGCATGATATTGCTTTCTTTCGGTTATATCTTGATGTGTGCCGGACATAAGCAAGGGTTTACCGTCGGCTGTCCATCGGGAGACTTTACCTCGATCTAATACCCATATCCATTGCCCGTTTTTATGTTTCATGCGGGCTTCACATTCATAATAGTCTTTTTCTCTGTCAAAATTTTGTTGCAATAATTTAGCGGATTCATCTAAATCATCGGGATGCGCCAATTTTGTCCATGTTTCAATAGTGATTGGGGCAAGTTCTTCTAATGTATAACCCACGATTTCTGCCCAGCGATCATTTAATATTGCCTCTCCTGTTTGCACATTCCATTCCCATGTTCCGACATTAGTACCTTCGAGCACATATTTAAAGCGATCTCTGGCTTCCACTACATCATCTACGGGGCGACCTTCGGGAATAATATAGAGAACTTTGCCTTGTTCATCGAATATAGGTCTTAAACTGAATAAAATTGTCGAGGTACGATTATCAGCAACGGCAATTTCCACTTCATAGACAATTTCTTGACCTGTTACTGCTTTTTTGAATTGTGATATCAGTTCCTGACGCGTCTTCTCTGAGATTTGCCACCAAGGACAATCCCAAAAATATTTACCTATGACATCTTTTCTTTCAATGCCTCCCACATGAAGTGCGGTACGATTTACCTCTAAAAGAATCCCATCAGTGTTCAAAAAACCAACCAATGAAATTGTGGAATTAAAAATTCCCTCAAATTTTAACTCACGCTCTTGTATATCGGTAATATCTTGAAAACTTCCTATTATTTTATTGCCTATGCGCTTACCCGTACTTCTCACCCATTTATGATTGCCTTTACCAGTAATAAACATACACACAACATCAAAAGGTAAACCTTCGTTTATAGTCTTTTGAATAGCTTCAGAAATAAAAGGGCGATAATCAGGATGATAAAATTCTATACCATTGCCGGCA
>JAYRWZ010000561.1:0-4429 GCA_041917875.1 Chloroflexota bacterium
GACGTATGATATCCGGGTTTTGGTTTTAGCAAGAATCGCATCCAAGTCAATAGAGAATGACGGCAATTTTTCCCGTATTTTTGCGTCAAAGATTTCTCTTTTCAACACCTAATTTTTATGGACACAGAATTATGAACTCTGTATATACGGTTGCAGACATATTCGAACATCGTCATAATGGTCCCGATGAACAAGAACAACAAAAAATGTTGGCAACCATCGGTATTTCCACACTTGATGAACTTATCGCAAAAACAGTACCTTCCTCTATACGCTTAGAGTCGAAAATGGATTTACCTCCTGCAATGACCGAGCAAGAATTTTTAGATTTTCTCCATTCCGTAGCAAAGAAAAACCAAGTTTGGCGATCATGTTTGGGTATGGGATATTATGATTGTATTACGCCGCCGGTGATACTTCGCAATATCTTGGAAAACCCCGGCTGGTACACGCAATATACACCATATCAAGCTGAAATTGCTCAAGGACGCTTGGAATCCTTACTCAATTTTCAAACGATGATAATTGATTTAACGGGATTGCCTGTTGCTAATGCCTCCTTATTGGACGAGGCGACGGCTGCCGCTGAAGCTATGGCAATAATGTATGCGCAAAGAAGCCGTGAACAAGTACAAAACAAAGCAGACATTTTATTGGTTTCTGAATCGGTATTTCCGCAGACATTGGCACTCTTGCAAACAAGAGCAGAGCCCTTACAAATTACGATTGAGGTAGCAAACCTCCATTCTGTTAATTGGCACAATGGAATTTTCGGTGTGATTGCACAGTATCCGGGCGGTGACGGAGCCGTTGAGGATCTGTCTGCGATGACCAAATCGGCACATGATCACGGTGCTTTTGTTGCTGTGGCAACTGACTTGATGGCATTGACTCTTTTAACTCCTCCGGGAGAATGGGGGGCTGATGTAGCATTCGGTTCGGCACAGCGTTTTGGTGTTCCTATGGGTTATGGCGGACCTCATGCTGCCTTTTTTGCCGTTCGCGATGAGTTTAAACGTTCTTTGCCCGGTCGCATTATCGGTGTTTCCATTGATGCAAATGGTAATCAAGCGTATCGTATGGCATTACAAACACGCGAGCAACATATTCGTAGAGAGAAAGCAACGAGTAATATATGCACTGCACAGGCGCTTTTAGCAAATATTTCAGCAATGTATGCGGTATATCACGGTCCTAAAGGTTTGAAAAAAATAGCATTGCGAATTCATTCTTTTACCACGCTTTTGGCTCGTGTTCTGCAGTCATTAGATTGTACGATTGTGCATTCAGCATATATGGATACTGTGCGCATAAGCGGAAATACGGCAAATGTGCGAGAATATGCAGAAAAAAGGGCATACAATTTCCGTTATTTTGACAATGGTGATATTGGTATCTCGCTTGATGAAACCACTACATCAGATGATATACGTGCAATCGCCGGAATATTCGCCGATGCTCAAGGACTACAGTCACCGAATATAGATGATTTTTTGCGCGATGTGACGATAACAATCCCCGAAAATTTAATGCGTACATCGGAGTATTTAACTCATCCGATTTTTAATAAGCACCACTCGGAACATGAAATTTTACGTTATATTAAGCAATTAGAAAACAAAGACTTATCATTGACCCATTCGATGATTTCCCTTGGTTCTTGTACGATGAAACTCAATGCAACAACAGAAATGATACCCGTCACATGGCGTGAGTTTGGTGAATTACATCCATTTGCTCCGCGCAATCAAGCTGAGGGCTATACTCAAATTTTTGAGGAGTTAGAAAAATCACTTTGTGAGATAACCGGCTTTGATGCGATGTCATTACAGCCAAATGCCGGAGCACAGGGAGAATATGCGGGTTTAATGGTAATTCGTGCTTATCACAAAAGCAGAGGAGAAGGTCACCGTAATGTTGCTTTAATTCCATCATCAGCACATGGAACAAATCCTGCAAGTGCGGTCATGGCAGGCATGAAAGTAGTAGTGGTCAAGACCGATGATTTAGGCAACATTGATATGGATGATCTTTTTGACAAAACAGAGCAGCATAAAAATGATCTTGCTGTTCTTATGGTCACGTATCCATCAACACATGGCGTATTTGAAGAACATATACGCGAGGTATGTTACTTAGTGCATCAACATGGCGGCCAAGTCTATATGGATGGGGCAAATATGAACGCACAAGTCGGTTTGACAAGTCCGGGTAAAATTGGCGCAGATGTCTGCCATCTGAATCTTCATAAAACTTTCTGCATTCCGCATGGTGGTGGCGGTCCGGGTATGGGTCCTATTGGTGTCAAATCTCATCTTGCGCCATTTTTGCCATCGCATCCGGTTGTTCCTGTTGGGGGTGAGCAAGCAATTTCTGCCATTTCGGCTGCACCATGGGGAAGTGCCAGCATTTTGTTAATTTCTTATGCTTACATTAAGATGATGGGAGCTGAAGGATTAACGAATGCGACAAAAATTGCCATTCTCAATGCAAATTATATTAAGTCGCGGCTTGAAAAACATTATCCGATACTTTATAAAGGTATTCACGGTACATGTGCGCATGAAATGATTGTAGATATGAGAGAGTTTAAAAGGACTGCCGGCATTGAAGTCGAAGATATAGCTAAACGCTTGATGGACTATGGTTTCCATGCGCCAACGGTATCTTTCCCCGTAGCGGGCACGGTGATGATCGAGCCGACTGAAAGTGAAACGATGGAAGAATTGGACAAATTCTGCGACGCACTTATTCACATTCGCCATGAAATCGCTGAAATAGAAAATGGAACTGCCGATAAAGCAGACAATGTTTTGAAAAATGCCCCCCATACGGCAGGAGTTGTCATCGCCGATGAATGGAAACACTCTTACTCTCGAGAGAAAGCTGCTTACCCATTGGCTTATGTCCGAGCCAATAAGTTTTGGCCAACTGTCGGTAGAGTCAATAATACCCATGGTGACAGAACTTTGATATGTGCCTGTCCGCCGATTGAAGAGTATGTTCATGAGCAATAATTGAAATTTTTGATGAGAAAGAACCCGCTCCATGCAATTTATGTGGGCGGGTTTTTTACTTTTGTACTAAATTTTTCTCTTTCATTCTCAATGTCCTAACAGATTATAGAAATGTTGTTTCCAAGACTTCAATATTTTTTTCAAACATGGCGTCGCAGATTACGAAGATCGTCACCTATGTTTATGCCTACTATTGCTCTTATTGCATGCACAGTTCTTGCGGTGCTTGGCATTATCATCGGTGCTTCGGCTGACTCACTTATTGTGGAAACCAATGGTTGGATATCTGCCGTAGAGATTATCAATGCGGCACTCTTTATCATGGCTGTTGAAAGAAGCACCAAATCTGCTGATTTCCAATTTAATTATGGTTATGGTAAATATGAGAGTCTGGCAATTTTATCAAGTTCGGTATTGCTTACGGTAATCGGGATTTATGTTACAGTCGAAGCCGTAAACTCTTTTGGCAATCCGACGGAAACCAACAATTTCTGGTTTCTGGCTACATATTCCTTTTTATGTTTTGTTCTCATCCGTACCGTAACTCTCCACATGAAGAAAGCAGCAAAAAAGCATCAAATTCCGGTATTGCACTTTGATGCTGATTTATGGGACGATGATAGTTGGATGGAATTGGCTGTTTCGGTAAATTTAATTATTGGCGGTATTCTCCATGCTTACGGTTATGATGCTATTGCTCGTTATTTAGACTCCGGTTCTGCCATTGCTTTACTTGCCTATACGGTAAGTATTCCATTACGACATGGCAAAAATGCACTCGATCAAATACTTGATAAAACTTTACCCGAAAATGTTCAAATGGATATATTGTCGAGTATCATTGCACGTTTTGACAGTTTCTGTGAATTTAGAGCAGTACATACCAGACAATCGGGACGTGATATTTTTATTGAAATTGATTTAATTTTACCATTCGACTGGACTCTGGAACAAAGCCGTGAATTAGAAAAAAATATAGCGCATGATCTAAAAGAAAAATACCCGACATCAATTATGCGATTATATGCGCAACCTTGCCCAAGAGATTGCTTCCGCAATGGTGAATGTTTTTGCCCTTTAAAACAATAAGTATTATACTCACAGAAATATACAGTAAGATTACAGTGATTTTGACGGTGTGTATGATTGATTTTTTGAAGTCCAAGGATATGAAATACTAAAGCCGTCAGAATCACTTTTTTTCGGCATAGCTGTTTTTTTTTATACTTGACATAGAAAAAATTTTGGATAGTATGAAAAAATTTTGTAAGTTCGCAACCGCATTAGATAACCCTTTATTTATTCTATACTAAGGAGTGGTGCTATGTCAAACCCGACTTATGTCAAACCCGACTTATGTCAAACCCGACTTATGTCAAACCCGACTTATGTCAAACCCGACTTATGTCAAA
>JAYRWZ010000562.1:0-9986 GCA_041917875.1 Chloroflexota bacterium
CAAGATGGAGTCTTTGAAACAATCGAGGATGCACGTATGGAAATCTTTGAATACATCGACGGATATTACAATATGCAACGCCGTCATTCGGGTATCGGATATTTAACACCAAATGAGTTTGAAACACAATTCTACTCATCGTAAATCAGAAATTATTAATTGTGCGTGTACGTCGTTTTCGATACACCTCACTTTATTCACTCATTATAGTTTGATATACTATGAAAATGCTTATTTCTTTATGCTGCTTAGTCTGCGCTGTTTTTTCCATGGAAGCTCCCGCATTTGCACAACAAAAAAATGAAATGTCGCCGCAATTCGTACAATCAGAAATTATGCTGCGTTTACGTTCAGAGTATATAGACCGTAAGAAAGCCGAGCAAGTATTGTCATCGCTTCATTGCGAAATTATTCATCAATTGCTCACGCCCGAAGAAAGTATCACATTTAATCCTTCTCTTTCTTTTTCGTTTCCCATTGCCGACATGGGTGGATTATATGAAACCGAGTATCAGCTTTTGAGAACGTACAGAGTGCGTTTTTTTGACAATATCTCCCCCGAAAAGATGTGTGCCAAGCTCAAGGCATCGTCGGCTATAGAAATTGCAGAACCCATCAGCATTGAATCAATATTGACAGCCCCTAATGACCCGCTGCTGTCGAAACAAAAAGACTATCTTGATGTTATGAAAGTGCTCGAATCATGGGAAATTACCCAAGGTTCACCGGAAATAATCATCGCAATAGTTGATAATGGTATTGATACGAAGCATGTGGATTTAACAGATAATTTGCTCATCAATACCGGTGAAATACCCAATGACAATATTGACAATGACAATAATGGCTATATTGATGATTATTCGGGCGTTAATTTAACATGGCGTTCTGATGGTTCCGATCCCAATGATTATACCGTCAATGATTATCACGGCACATCCTCTGCAGGTAATGCTTGTGCAGTGCCCAATAATGGCATTGGTGTCACGGGCACCGGATTTCGCAGTAAACTACTCGCAATCAAAGCAGGAAAAAAAAGTAATAATGGCATTTCTGAGGGCTATGAAGGAATTATGTATGCAGCCAAGCGGGGTGCTCATGTAATAAGTTGCAGTTGGGGTACTGCCGGCTTTTATTCCGTAATCAATAATTCTATTGTCCAATATGCAATCAGTCGCGGATGTGCTGTAATCGCCTCTGCCGGCAATACCGGTAATACCGCCATTTATTATCCCGCAAATTATCAGGGTGTGCTTGGTGTCGGCAATTCATCGCCCAATGACATACTTGCCTCCAGCTCATCCTATGGCGTGGCATGTGATATTATCGCTCCCGGACAATTATTCTATACACTCTTTCCCAACAATGCCTATAATCAATTTGACGGCACATCATCGGCTTGCCCTCTTGTGGCAGGTATCGTTGCCGTGGCGCGTTCACGCTTTCCGCAATACTCGGGACTAGAAATATGCGAGCATGTGCGCCGTACAGGAGACCCGATGGTCAAAACAGGTGCGCAATTAGATAATATTCTTCCATTGCGTGTAAATATGTTGCAAGCAATCACAGAACTGCCTTCTGCCCACAGTGCCATTGTCTATAAAGACATAAAGTATAGTGTAAGAAGAGGAAATAAAAGAATTCATTTGTCAAAATTCTTAGTCAATGATACCGTTGAAATGCGCTTGGTCGTCCACAATCGCCTTGCAGATGCTGCCAACACTACATTTACTTGCTTCCAACCTGAAAATATCGCCTCATTACGAATGCTTGATTCTGTGGTCTCCGTCCAAGCAATTCCCGCTGGCACCACTATGGAAATAGGCACATTCTCCTTCATCGTCCAAAAAGAAACAACGCTCCCCGAATTAATACGTTTCAGCATTGCAACGCCATCACAAAAACCCGACTTCTTTTTGGTAAGTATTATTCCCGTTACCGATATTACAGATTTTGCTACCGATTCACTCAGCATCAGTGCCGGAGATAATGGTCAAATCGGGTTTACGGGAACTATATTCGGAGCTAATAGACGAGGCAAAGGACTCATGCTCACATCATACGATAATGTCATTTTTAATGGCGGCAATGCTAATTCCTCACAAAATTTCTCCGATTACAGTTCAGGACTTATTGTTACCGATATGGACGATAATCCGGTAAATAATCGGGCTGTCAGCGCTTTTGCTGCACAAACCGATTTCGTTTCCACACAACGTTTCAGCGCATCAGCTCCCACAATTGCAATTATTAATGATGCTGCGGCCTCTATGCCGATAGGCATAGAAATTCACTCCGATTATGCTGTCAATAATTCTGTGCCTAATGCCATTAAAATTATTCATCGTCTGAAAAACATCTCCTCCGACACACTCAACACTATCGCCTTGGGTTATTTTTTCGATATAGATCTCGGCAATCAAGGGCTTGATAATACCGCTGCACTTTTTCCGGAAGCAATTCCGCAGGGCTGCACTCCATGTGCTGCAGAAATTGTCTCTCGTGTGGGCAACCATCCCCATTTCGGATTTCTTGTACGTTCAGACAAAGCCGATGACAAACCCGCTGCGGCAGGTGTACGAGGTGTGCTGGACGATTATATCATCACACAACAAGAAAAAATTACCCTGCTCAATAGTGGCACCGCATTGCAAACCACCATTGTCGGCGATGTGCAAGTTGCCATCGGCACGCAATTCAGCGGCGACATACTCCCTACTGCCGAAAGAACGTGCGAAATATGTATAGGTGCGGCTTGGTCAAAACAACAGTTGGCGCAATCATTACAACAATGTATGTCCACTCTTACTTCAGTTGATGAAGAGCAGCACAATAGACAACAAATTTTTACTCTTGATATTTCACCCAATCCATCCGACGGAAAAGTACATTTTTCTCTCAATACTGACTCCGCACCAATCACGCTGGAAATATTTTCTATGCAGGGCGAAAAAGTTTTCACTCACACCATGCAACAGACTTCGCTTTCGCTCGACCTTGATGCTATCCCCGCAGGTATGTATTATGTCATAGCCAAAAGCGGCAATAATTCAACAAGACAATTACTTTCTCTTGTGAAATAATATTTTCACCGTTGAGACCATATCACTGTTTTATCTTTATATCAAAAAACGCTTCTGAGTATTCCGAAGCGTTTTTTTTTATTTTTCTTCATTCGTATTACGCATATCAATTGAGTATTCACTATAATCACATTATAGGCAAACAAAAGTGGTTCTTATTGTCAAAATACGTTTACATCATTAACAATCCGGTTCACCAATCATATACATCCTGAAAATCACAGTAATAGTAGCATAAATATGCTTACTCGCTTTTGTCTCTTTCATTACATTTACTTGATCGTTCATTGTATTGTTTTTTATCACATCAATATTTGTTGATTCGATTGATTCGACAAGCTCATCAATCTACGTCAAAAAATCCACGATATCCACCGCAGAACGCTGATGACTTTGTTGTACATTACAGTATACACACTTGGATTAACGACAATAGTGATATTGATTCGCCTCATCTTTTACGTATGATGGAAGAGAGCAGCCCGATTGTCAATTTTTCTGCTATGTGCGAAAAACTTCGTATCTTTGCGCACTAGAACGGTCGAATTGCTTTTATCTGTCAAGAATATGTTGCAACTACAGACCGGCGTGCGATAGATTTTGCGTGTTTTTTTTTATCAACATAATTCAGACATAATACCTCATAGAGGCAATCTCAAAAGTGATGTAAGAATTTATATCAGATTTACACATCAACCCGAGCGAATACGCTCATGGGAACCCATCTCACCCAACGATAGTGGTGCAGCACAATTTCCCTTCCATACCGAGATTTCCTTTCATTACCATCTATGCAATAATGATAATCATAATGCACAGCAAGTAATTGGTATTGCACAATCAACAATAAATCTAATATTTTCATGCAGTTAGAGTTGTGTGTATATGGTTATCGCAACCCGCAACTGCGCTCATAAATTAAAGTTACATGTCACAATTACAATTTCATGACTTGGCTGTAAGCCGAGAAATGCATCGCGCCATCGGCGATTTGGGCTATGTTTCGGCAACCGAAATCCAAGCCCAAGCTATTCCTACTATTATGGAAGGCAAAGACCTTATAGGACAAGCACAAACGGGCACCGGAAAAACGGCGGCTTTTGGTATTCCTCTAGTTGAAGGAATTGAACGCGGCAATAGAGATACTCAATCCATAGTATTATGCCCCACTCGTGAGCTGGCAGTGCAAGTATGCGATGAATTGCGCAAATTAGCTCGCTACCGTCGCGATATCCGCATCATTCCGATATTCGGCGGTGTTTCCATCGAAAAACAACGCATGGAATTACGTCGCGGCGCTCATATTGTCGTAGGCACACCCGGACGTTTTATTGACCAAATAGAGCGCGGAGCCATAAATTTAGATACTGTTAAAACTGTTGTTCTTGACGAAGCCGATGAAATGTTAAATATGGGTTTTCGACCATATATTGAACAAATTATGGGAATGATGCCGGAACAAAAACAAACTGTATTGTTTTCTGCTACAATGTCAAAAGATATTCGCGAAATAGCAGCACGCTATTTACAAAATCCGACAACAGTGACCATAGCAAAAAAAGAATTAACAGCCGACAATATCCACCAAGTCTATTATGAAACATTAGGAGTGAACAAAGTTGCCTTAATTCAAAGCATTCTTGAAAAAGAAAATCCTGATTCCATTATGGTGTTTTGCAATACAAAAAGTCGTGTGGATATAGTAGTAAAAAAATTGCTTCAAGCCGGTTATACTTCCGCCGGAATTCATGGCGATTTTGTGCAAAACAAACGTATGCGTACTATGAATGAATTTCGTCGCGGTGAATTACGTGTTCTGGTAGCTACGGACGTCGCTGCGCGCGGCTTAGACATCAGTTCTGTCAGCATGGTTATTAATTACGATTTACCCTTAGACCCCGAATATTATGTGCACCGTATCGGCAGAACAGGGCGCGCAGGAAAATCAGGAAAAGCTATTACTTTTTCGCATGGTCGAGAAGAACTCTATCGCTTACGCAGCATAGAAAAATTTGCTAAAACAACTCTCGAAAAAGCGGATTTACCCGAAGATATTTTTGTGGATATTTATGAACCCGAACCACAACCTTTGCGCAGAGGTAAAAAATCTTCTTCTTCGCAAAACGGTTCTTCACGTTTTTCATCATCGCGCAACAGCGATAGCGGTTCGCGCAGAAGCTATGGTAATCGTGATGAGAGAACAAGCAGCAGAACAGAAAGCGGCACTGGCTTTGAACGTCGTGACAGAGATGAAAGAAGTGGCGGTGGTTTTGAACGTCGTGACAGAGATGAAAGAAGAAGCAGCGGTGGTTTTGAACGTCGTGACAGAGATGAAAGAAGAAGCAACGGTGGTTTTGAACGTCGTGACAGAGATGAAAGAAGTGGCGGTGGTTTTGAACGTCGTGACAGAGATGAAAGAAGAAGCAGCGGCGGTTTTGAACGTCGTGACAGAGATGAAAGAAGAAGCGGCGGCGGTTTTGAACGCACAGAAGAAAAAAAACGCACATTTGATACGCAGCCGAAGCATGAAAGTAAATTCGGCGTATTTAAGCAATTCAAAAAAAGACGTACACCTTCATTCTAAAATAAAAAAGGCGGAAAGAAATTTCCGCCTTTTTTTTTCAAGTTCATGTAATCACGATGAACAATTCGTAGTCTGAAGATATTTTTTCATAAAACATATTATAGCCGAATTTATGTACAACCGAATTATGTGATTTTTGGAATTCACAGTATTGTAACTCTTTATCAATCATGAGCATTTCTACAATCATTGTACATTTTATTGTGCCTTCACAAATGATGCAGTCATTATTGAACCAGAAGAAGAAACAACACGAAGGGTGTACCAACCTTGAGCTAAACGTTCGACGGGCACACGCACTGCCGCATCACCGGATAATTGTTGTTGTGCAAGTAACTCACCTGTGAAAGAAAAAACTTGCATAGTTCCCATACGTATGCCTTCCGGCAAATATGCTGTTAATTGGTCTTTTACCGGCAATGAAGAAAATATAATTGCGCCTTGCTGAGCAAGTTCCAGACGCTCACGCACCGACACAGCCAATCCTTCACCATTGATTATCAATTTTTTATTAATCGGAGGATTCACAACCTTCGTGCTTCGCATTGTTTTTGTGGGCCAATCAACAACAATAGAATCTACGGCAGTAGCTTTTCCAAGACCGAAATTAAGAATAAATGGACTCATCATTCCCCAACGCCCAACGCCCGACTGTATATCGCGTGTCTGGCAAATACCTTCGGCATAAACACGCACACGCGAACCGATTGCACCGGAATTGGTTCCCGTAGGTGCATCTAACCGTATGGATATATGATTATTCGTATTGGCAATATCATTTTGAAAAACCCATACACGACCGGATTCCGCATTAGCAGTGCGCGGCGAATATTGAATAATAAAATCATCATCGCCGTCCAAATCAATATCAAGAGGACGATTGGAATGGGTTTCTTTAAGAAGGGTGCGCAATCCCAATGCGCCCGCAATTTCTTTAAAAGTATGGTCTGGTTGTTGATGCTGAATATAACAACGATCATTCGTTGCATCATATCCTGTGGTACTCAGTAAAAAATCCGCATACATATCATTATCAAGATTTATCCATGAACCTGCTTGATCACCAAGATGTCCATAATTAGAAACGGTAATTTTTGCGCCTTTCGGTAAAGAAAATGTACCATATTGATTTGACCATGTGGTGTCTTTGGTCACATTAATAGTTCTGATTATTTGACCATTATTTAATGGTCTGTCGAAAGCGTCTACTTGCCATGTGAGGCGATAATTATTTGCTGCACCGCCATTTTTTGTTAATGTTGTTCTTCCCTCACCGACATTTAATCCTCCATGAATAAGCATTTGAGCTATATCCATATCGCCGTCATTATCATAATCATAAGGCAGGGCTTCCCATTGACACAATTCACGAGGGAACACTAATAAATTAGAAACAGACCCCCCTACATCAATATTGCCGTACATATTATTTTTTGCAGTATATCCTGATTCTTCATTTGCATTACGGAATGTGCCATTACCCATATTTTTCCATAATGTGCCGTCGGTGCGACAATACGGTGAAGTAAGAATATCCGGATAACGATCATTATTCCAATCAGTAATGCTTGCGCCGTACAATGGCTCATATACTTCTTCGAGTCCTGCATCAAATGTCACATCTTTAAATGTACCGTCACCATTGCCTTTCATCAAAAATCCGGGAAGAAACGAATTACTTTGATGATCGGCAGAAAAATTACCGAAATAAATATCAATATTACCATCTAAATCATAGTCTAAAAAACAAATACCCGTAGCAGGGAATTTTCCTAAATCGGGCAATCCGCTGTTTTCAACCAGCCTAAACCGTCCCGTTCCATCATTAAGCAATACCTCAGCATAATCACCGACATCATTAAATGTGCTGACATTAAAATAAAATAGCCCCGTCACTATATCAGGGAATCCATCATTATTTATATCGGCGATGCCCCAAATATCCGCCACACGTCCTTTCACAGCTTTATCGCGATTGACATATATACCTGATGAATCGGTAAAATCAACGAAGACACGATCTGTCGGATTATTCGACTGAGGGTCTTGTCTATTAAGATATAATCGTGTTTTCATGCTTCTATCGTATGCCAATACTTGCAAAAGCAAATCTGGATAATCGTCGCCATTGATGTCACAAGAACTGATTTGTCCCGAGCGAGCACTTCGCAGCCCCACCTTTTCCGTAATATCTTTGAACCATGTCTTGTCTTGTGCAAAAGAGTGGATCGCACTTATGCACAGTATGGTAAAAACAGCAAAGTAAAAACGATACATAGATCTCCCTCTTCGAGAATAGTGTATGAATAATAGTAGCGTAAAATTACACAGTTAGCGCGACGTACAAGCAAATTTCCATCAAAAGAATGACAAGACTGCTTCTTGCCATAAATCCTAAAAAGTGTTAATCTGCATCGTATATGCGGATTTTCTTGCATATTGCCGTCAATAAGTCGAAAGATTCATATCAAAGAATCGTCATCTGTACGCATATATTATGAGGATACTATGGCTTTACACTCAAGAATAAGTATATTTCTCTTTGCAACTGCTCTCTCATACACTGCAGTTTTTGCACAACTTCCGAGCAAAGAGCAAGTCACGACACAAGTGCTCGTCGGCGCACTGGAAAACAGTCATTATGCCCCTGTTGGAGTAAACGATACTCTTTCGCGCAGAGCATTCCGTCTTTATTTAGACCGTTTGGATTACAACAAAAATTTCCTTTTACAAAAAGATGTAGATGCTTTGCGCACCTATGAGTTCGCCATTGACAATATGATTGAAGCAGGCACAAGCGAGCTGTATCCCTTGGCAGTCAAAATAATGGCTAAACGTTTAGACCAAACACAGGCATATTGTGAAGAGATATTATCACAACCCTTTGATTTTACTCAAAAAGAAACCATCGAACTTGATGCAAAAAAACGCTCTTACCCCGCCACGGAAGCAGCCCAAAGAGATTGGTGGCGCAAGCTCTTGAAGTATCAAACCCTGACACGAGTTGTGGCTGCAATGGAACAACAAGAGAAAGACACTGCCGCAAAAGCTGGGAAAAAGTCCTTGGAACAATTAGAAAAAGAAGCGCGCGAAAAAGTGCTCAAAGCACAACGTGATCGGTACAAAAGATCAATGAAAGAAACCGAAACAGAAAAATTGGCTGTCTATCTCAATGCCATAGCCGGAAGCTATGACCCGCATACGGACTTTTATCCTCCCAAAGAAAAAGAAAATTTCGACATTGAGATGAGCGGTACACTCGAAGGTATCGGTGCCACTTTACAAGAAACCGACGGCTTTATCAAAGTGCAGTCTTTAGTGCCCGGAGGACCGGCTTGGAAACAAAAAGAGCTGCAAGCCGAAGATATTATTTTACGAGTGAAGCAAGGCACTAAATCATCAGCCACTGTCACCGGCGAATCTGCGGCTCAATCGGACGACAATGAATTTGTGGACATAACCGATATGCGCTTAGATGATGCGGTGCGGCTGATTCGCGGTAAAAAAGGAACACAAGTAACATTGTCTATCAAAAAACCCAGCGGTGTCACCACCGATATTACTATTACTCGCGATGTGGTTGTGATTGAAGAAACTTTTGCCAAATCGGTGATACTCAAAGACGAGCAATCCGGTAAGGAATATGCTTATATTAACTTACCGAAATTCTATGCCGATTTTAATCGCAATGGCGGCAGAAGCTGTGCCGATGATGTACGAAAAGAATTAGAAAAAATTAAAGAAGAAAATGTGGGCGGGGTTATTCTCGATTTACGCAATAATGGCGGGGGATCTTTGCAAGATGTAGTAAAAATGTCAGGTCTCTTTATTAAAGACGGCCCTATTGTTCAGGTTCTAAGCTCAGACCGCCCGGCAGACGTGTTGCGCGACTATGACAAAAGCATTGTCTATGATGGCAATATCATTGTGCTGGTCAATCAATTCAGTGCTTCGGCTTCCGAAATTTTATCGGCGGCTTTGCAAGATTATGGGCGCGCTGTTATTGTGGGAACACCACATTCATTTGGCAAAGGTACCGTGCAAACATTTATGGATTTGAATAATTATCTCAACAATGAATTTAAACAATTTGCACCGCTTGGTTCATTAAAAATTACATTTCAAAAATTTTATCGTATCACAGGGGAATCTACACAATTTAAAGGCGTAAAACCCGATATAATTTTACCGGATGCGTATGAATTTATTGATGTCGGGGAAAAACAATTAGAATATCCTCTTGCGTGGGATACTATTCCAAAACAACAATTCACATCATGGACAAAATCGCAATATTCCATCAAAGAGCTTGTGGAAAA
>JAYRWZ010000563.1:0-2784 GCA_041917875.1 Chloroflexota bacterium
ACAAGAAATTCCCCATGATATACTTGATGATGCACATATATCCCAGTCTGAATTATTGTCTGTACTTGAGAAAAGAATATATTTTCTTCAAGATCACCATTAATTGCTCATAATGACTTCTATATTTTATTGTTGAACACTAAACAGTAATGATTGTTGTTGTGTTGGCGTGGTGATAGTCAAAAAATAGACACCTGATGATAAATTTCCGATAGGTAAAGGAAGAGTGTAAGTGCCTGCGTTAATATAGTCATACAGTAATGTTGCTCTGTGTTCACCGATTAAGGATGTCACAGTAATTTGAGTCATTCCTGTTTCATTGGTCGTTAATCGAACAATACCTTTTTCATCGGGTGGATTAGGAAAAATACTGCTTGTAAGTTGTCCATTCGGATTATATAATCGTTTGCCGCCGGCATAGCAAATTTCTACAGGAACGGCACCTTGAATTATTGCCGGTGCATTTGTGCAATATTCGCCCCAATTAAATGAAGAAATGCGTATAAATGCTGTATCACTTTTTCCGAGCATCACAAGAAAACGCATAGATTGAACAGTATCGCTTGATTGTAATCGCGTATCGAATTCATCTGCATCAGGCGAAATGCGTCGTAAAACAGTAGTGTCATATTCAATATTCATTCGATAGGGGCGTGTGGAACTTTGTACTGCATTTGGCGGATAATGCAAACGCAGCGCAACAGTGAGAGTATCGCCCGGAGCAACCGATTGTGCATTGGAAGTGACAATTAAAGAATCGGCACCGCCCTCACAAATACCTTCCCCAAAAACAGGGATACGAATGGGGCTGCCGGTTTTATCAAAACCATATTCCAATAATGCGGTAAAGCTACCTATTGTCGTAGGATTAAAGCGTATGCGTACCTCAGCAGAGTCTTGATTTTTGAGCGTGAATTTACTTGGTGATTGAATAAAAGAAAAAGGTGAATTATTGGGATTTAATAATAATAAGCGCGGTGCGGCAAAATTGACAGAAATTGTTCCTATATTACGAATAACTGCTGTAATAACGGTATCTTTACTGTCGCCCAGAAAACGTTTACCAAAATCAATAGGCGGATGATTTTCCAAGAGAAGAGAAATTCCTTCACCATTAATTACACCCTGTGCCGTATAACCATCTTCTGTTTCTACGGTAATAATTGCTTCACGATTGCCAAGAGCAGTGGGTGAAAAATTGCATTCCAAAGCAAGTGACTCATTCGGTGTCAAAAGAAGAGACGGTGATATAATTGTTTTACTGAATTCTTGATTATTTGCACCGCTAATCGTTATCGAACGTATCCGTACTGTTACTTTTCCGGTATTTGTGATGGCATTTTCCACAAGAGAATCACGGCTGCCTGTCATAATAATAACGGAATCCATAAAAATAGAATTGACAGTAAGTTCAGGTGCAATAATTTCCCAAACATTATCAGAAATATCTGATTGAGGCATTTGTATTTTCCATAAATAGACAATACTGTCTTTGCCGCCGGTAGCAATGGTGCCGTCTTTGCTGACAATAACCGATGTTACAGTGTGCGTATGGGTATCCAAAATACCAATAATGCCACCCGTTGGAGAGTAAAGTACGGCTTCGGCATAATTTTGTGATTGTCCATTTACTGTACGTTGTTGTTGCAAACCACCCGTAATCATAAATTTACCTTGCGGGTCATACGCGGCAGAAAACATATTTTTTTGTGATAATATTGTTGTTTGTCTATTTGCCAGAGTGGTGAGAGAAGTATTGCCAAGATTATCGGTCACAAGCACACTTGAGGCATCTTTGGCAATAGCGCCGCGTACGGGAGTATTTTGCTGCATAATTCGGATACTGTCAGCAAATACATTATTTCTACGCATATTATAGATGGTAACAACTTTTTGTGAGGGATTGACAGCTAAATACCGTGCTTTTGTTTCTGCTACATCATTCCATTCAATAATTCCCGGTTCATTTATAGTACGTATGAATCCCATGCTGCCTGTGGTAAAATTGACAATACCCGATAAAGAACCACCGGCACCGAAAATAATGGTATCTCTACCGATAAAGACGGGACGTCGTGCATTTGTAGATTGTAAACCAAGATTGGCTAAATAAATACCCATATTGGAATATAATTTTACTATATTTTGAGGTGAAGTGGTATAAGCAAGATGCGAGCCCGTGCCATTTATGCCGATAAAAAGTGCTTTGGCATTATTGACGATATAATTATTTACACCATTATTGACATTGTGTTGGCGCACAACGCTGTCTTCGGTAAGAATATAGAGTTTGGTATTATCCGGCGAAAAGAGAATATCTTTAACGGGTGAATTTAAGCGAATAGAAGCATAAGGTATATAGTTGTTACGCACTTGTTGTGTGACACGCATTAGACATTTATCGCTGGGTGTTGCTGGTATTTTCCAAGGATGCTGCAATCCCGTAGCCTTATCGGAAATCAGTAACCATGTTGCGCCATTATCTATGCTATAGTCTAATGTGACAGTATCTTGAGGTAAAACACCTCGCCACCGAATAATCGTATCCGTTTTCCAGAGGAATTTTTCAAATCCATTGGGATGAACGACTTGCAATGTTGGTGGTGTGGGAGGTTCTGCTGCAGATCCACCACTGAAATATCCTATTGCCTGATTACAACCTGATCCTTGCGGTATTATTTCCGCATAGGCATATTTTGTATCAGACGGAATAAATCGTACAATGATAGCAATGCTGTCTTTAGCCGGGATAGTAACTGGAAATACTGTTGGCGATATGATGGA
>JAYRWZ010000564.1:0-8135 GCA_041917875.1 Chloroflexota bacterium
AAACTCTAAGCGATTTATGCAATATCTAATTGATGTTCAAACTGGCATAGGTGTACCTCACATTAGTGGTCAGCAAATATTAGATTTTGAATTTCATAAACCGTCATTACAAGAACAACAAACCATCGTCCGCCAATTAGATGCCCTGCGAGCCGAGACGCAAAAGTTAGCAGCGGTGTATCAAAAGAAAATTGATGATTTGGAAGAACTGAAAAAATCCATCTTGCAAAAGGCATTTGCAGGGGAGTTGTAGTATGACAGAAATACAAAAAAAAGCATGTGATGTGATAAACACATTTCTTCAGGAGTTTGCTGATAACCCTTTCAATTATCTTTATGAATCAGATATTCGGGCAGTGCTCTATACAAGACTGTATGATGCTTTTGCTGAAAATAAATTTCGTGTACCTTTGCATCCGAAAAAGTATGAAAAAATTATTCCTTCAAATCAATACACCAATCCTGTGAAAACAGAGTATCTGAAACCTTTGGGTTTGCCTTTTGACATTGGTATTGTTGATAGATCCTATGATAATGAGAAATTGTCTAAACAATATAATAATCTAAGAAATGAAAATTTTTGGATTCTTCCATTATCTATGGCTATTGAAATAAAGTATGCACAGCTTGGTGATTCCTTCTCGTCTTCGTTCAAAGGGCTAAAAGGTGACCTTAGTAAAATAGAGAACTACATTAAGAGATTATGTCCTACAAATTTCTACGGATTAGGCTTACTTTTTTTTCAATACGATATTTGTATTAACGAGAGCAATATCATGGATATGTGCAAAAAGATCAATGTGGAGGAAGTTGATACAATTTCTTGTCATGGCACTTCCAACGGATATATTATCATACCGCAAAGCGGTATAATTAAAGTTAGGATATTGAAGGTGAAGATTGGGGAAACTGATGCGATAGATTTATAGTTTGGGTGTAATATCAAAGCAATATTGTATATTTGAGAAAGTCAGGTAATTAATCCCGTGAAAGCTTTGCGGGGGTAGAAAATTGAAAGGTGGATTGCAGTATGAGCTGGAATAATAAAAACATAATAAATGAACCATCTGGAGAATGGGGCGGTCCTTGGACTGAAAAGAAACTGGAAGCATTCTCAAAATATGTTTGGTCATACCTGACAATTATGAAAAAGTATCCACACTGGAAAACCATATACTTTGATGGCTTTGCAGGTAGTGGCACAAGAGAACAGGCGATAAATACTGATTTGATGGAGCAACTAAAAATCACAGACGAAGAAGAAACAACTGATGACAACCGACCAGATATAGCATTGATATTTTCAAATAATCCTGCAAATAAAAAGCCCTTTGACGTAGTAATTGTTGAATTGAAGAAACGGAGTATTTCACTTGAAGAAAATATGAAAGTTGTAACTCAACTTGAAAAACGTGCAAGGAGATTAATGAAGCATTACAACAATCAAATTCAACGTATTTGGTTTTATGGAATAATTGAATTCAATGATGATGTTGAAATGCAGTTAGCGGGCGAATACACAGAGTTATATTCATCAGGTAAAATGTATTACAGAGAAACAAATGTTGCCATATCATTAAACCCAAAAGTCACTTTGCCGATTGGTGTATTTATATGGGATTTAGATGCTGTAATCAGTGATGCTGATGCAAGAAACTCAGCCTTCTTGAATCTGATAAAAAGTAAATTTATTCAATGAGATAGTTAGAACTATGAGCGACCTAATCATATACAACACCCCTGATGGCAAAACCTCCATTGCCCTGTATGCCAAAGATGGCCGCCTGTGGCTTAATCAAACGCAAATTGCCGAGCTTTTTGCCACCTCTAAGCAAAATATCGGGCAGCATGTGTCGAGTATATTAAAAGAGAGCGAGTTAGATGCCGATTCAGTTGTAAAGAATTACTTTACAACTGCCGCAGATGGCAAAAACTATAACGTAACGTTTTATTCACTCGAAATGATTATGGCTATTGGCTTTCGGGTGCGTGGGTTACGTGGCACGCAATTTCGGCAATGGGCAAACCGCAACCTTACCGAGTATTTGCGCAAGGGCTTTGTAATGGATGATGAGCGTTTGAAAAACCCCGATGGTCGTCCCGACTATTTTGATGAATTACTCAGTCGCATACGAGACATTCGAGCTTCTGAAAAACGCTTTTACCAAAAAGTACGTGATTTGTTTGCCCTTAGCAGCGATTACGATGCCACCGACAAAGCCACCCAAATGTTTTTTGCCGAAACTCAAAATAAGTTGCTGTTTGCTGTTACAGGCAAAACCGCAGCCGAATTGATTGTTGGCAGAGCCGATGCACAAAAAGAGAACATGGGCTTAACATCTTGGAAAGGGGCAATTGTTCGTAAGCAGGATATTATCACAGCCAAAAACTACCTTACCGAAGATGAAATTGATACCTTGAACCGTTTGGTGGTTATCTTCCTCGAAACAGCCGAACTTACCGTAAAAGAGCGAAAAGACTTAACCATGTCGTTTTGGAAAGAAAACGTTGACCGTTTATTGAATTTTCAGAACAAGAAAATTTTGCAAGGGAGCGGAACGGTATCAAACGCACAAATGGAAAGCCATGTGGAAAAATTATACGAACAATTCGACCAAAAACGTAAGGATTTTGAGGCTTTAAATGCCGACAAAAACGACCTGAATGAAATAGAAGAGGTTGAGCAAAAGTTGAAGAAAAGAAAGAATTGACAATTGAAAATGGATAATTGACAATGAAAGAGAATGTTGTAAAAAATAAGTCGTTTACTTTTGCATTGCGAATTGTAAAAATGTATCAATTTTTATGTGAGCAGAAAAAAGAATTTATATTAAGTAAACAACTTTTACGCAGTGGAACAGCTATTGGTGCTTTGGTACGTGAAGCCGAACAAGCAGAAAGCCCGGCTGATTTTATTCACAAAATGGCTATGCATTAAAAGAAGCAAATGAAACAGAATATTGGATTGAGTTACTTTTTCAATCAAACTATATAGACGAAACTGCATACAATTCAATAAGTACAGACTTGACTGAAATACTGAAATTACTTATTTCAATCATTAAAGCCACAAAACAAAATGCAAAGAAATAATTATCAATTGTCCATTATCAATTATACATTAAAGAAATGAACGAAGCAGAAACAAGAGCGGAATATAGAATAATATACAATTGACAATGAACAATGGATAATGAGCAAATAGAAAGAAAACTATATGAGCAAAGATTTAACAAATTCCAGTATTGACAGAAAAAATATTCTGAATAACAACCTTGCCATACAAGAAGTGTATGAGCAGGTAGGTTTTTATGGAATTAAATTCGATGGTAAGTATCGTTTTACCAAACAGCAAGTTGCTCAGTATTTTGAGGTTGATATAAGAACCATTGATCGCCTTTTAGAAAATCATAAAGCCGAATTGGAACAGAGTGGTTATGAAGTTTACACAGGCGTAAAGCTCAAAGAATACAAAGAGCAAATTATTGAATATCTGCGTATTGCAAAGGAAAAAAAGGATGTTCCCGACATTCATGTCGGGAACATCGAACATGGTAACGACATTCGTGTCGTTACCATAATCCAACTATATGAAAATGAGATAGATAGCTTGTATAAAACTTCGGTATTAGGCACGTTTACCTACAAAGCTTTTTTGAATATAGGAATGTTAATCACCGGTTCGGAAAAAGCTCAAAGGTTACGTTCTGCCATTCTTGATATTGTCATTGATATACTCAATAAACGATTGGGTGGCAAAACAAAATACATCAACCAAAGGGAGGAAGAGTTTTTGCCAAGTGCAATTCGTGAATATAACTATCGTAAGGAGTTTACCAATGCACTTATCCATCAGGATTTAACTGAAAAAGGTTTCCCAATGGTTGAGATTTTCTCTGATAGAATTGAAATTTCCAACCCCGGAACACCCTTAGTTACACCCGACCGATTCATTGATGCTTACTTATCACGCAATGAAAAATTAGCAGACCTTATGCGAAGAATGGGTTTTTGCGAAGAAAAGGGCAGTGGTTTGGATAAGGTGATTTTTTACAATGAATTGTATCAACTGCCTGCCATCAATGTGGTGGTTGCTGAGAATAGAACTCGTGTTACAATGTATTGTTACAAAACTTTGAATGACTTAGACAAAAAAGAAAAAATCAGAGCTTGTTATCAGCATGCTTGTTTGAAATATGTATCAAACGAAAAGATGACCAACCAAAGTTTAAGAGAAAGATTCAAAATTGAAGACCAAAATGCTGCTATTGCTTCCCGAATAATTCGAGATGCGTTAGAAGATAAAGTAATTAAAGAAGATGACCCTGAAAGTAAATCAAGAAAATATGCCAGTTACATACCATTTTGGGCTTGAAGTCTTATTTGATGGTTATGTGACAGTCAAGTACTTTATGGAGCTTAAGTCATTGATTGTAAATGTTTTGTTTATTTGACGGTTATTTGATAAAAGAGAAGTTATGAACGAAACCGAAACAAGAGCGGAACTTATAGACCCTGCATTACAAGCAGCCGGTTGGGGCATTGTGGAAGGCAGCCGCATCCGCAGGGAATTCCCCATCAACAAAGGTCGCTTAATCGGGCATGGGCAGCGTAGCAGACCCGACAAGGCGGATTATGTATTGCAATATAAAAACAGAAATCTTGCCATTATCGAAGCTAAAGCCAGAGATAAACATTATACCGAGGGTGTGGCGCAAGCCAAAGACTATGCAGAAAAATTGCATGTTCGGTTTACATTCAGCACCAACGGTTTACAGCTTTACCGCATAGACATGCACCAAGGACGAGAAGGTGATGTAGCTTCCTATCCTACTCCGGATGAATTGTGGGAATTAACCTTTCCTAAAACAAGTGAGCCGAATGCTGAGTTTGCCGAAGCATGGCGAGATTCATTACTTTCCGTTCCATTTGAAGACCGTGGCGGAACATGGCAACCGCGATACTATCAGGAAATTGCCGTCACCAAAGTTTTGGAAGCCGTTGCCAACAACCGACAACGCATTTTATTAACCCTTGCTACCGGAACAGGAAAAACAGCAATTGCTTTTCAAATTGCATGGAAACTGTTTCAGGCAAAGTGGAATATTAACCAAGACGGGCAACGAAGCCCAAGAATTCTGTTTTTAGCCGACAGAAATATTTTGGCAGACCAAGCTTTTAACGCTTTTTCGGTTTTTGAAGAAGATGCCTTGGTTCGTATCAATCCAAGGGATATTAGAAAAAAAGGCAAAGTCCCGAAAAACGGAAGTGTATTTTTTACCATTTTCCAAACATTTATGAGCGGTCAGAATGACACGCCCTATTTTGGAGAATATCCGAAAGACTTTTTTGATTTCATCATTATTGACGAGTGTCACCGTGGCGGAGCCAATGACGAAAGCAGTTGGCGAGCCATTATGGAATATTTCAGTCCCGCCGTTCAATTAGGTTTAACAGCCACACCCAAACGCACCATTAATGCCGACACATACAATTACTTTGGTGAACCTGTGTATGTGTATTCACTAAAAGAAGGAATCAATGACGGTTTCTTAACGCCTTTTAAAGTCAAACAAATAGATACCACTATTGACGAGTATGTATTCACTTCGGATGATACAGTATTGGAAGGAGAAATTGAAGAAGGCAAACGCTATACCGAAGCAGAAATGAATCGCATCATTGAAATTAAAGAACGAGAAGAATATAGGGTAAAGATTTTTATGAGCCTAATAAATCAAAGAGAAAAGACTTTGGTTTTCTGTGCTACTCAATTGCATGCTTTGGCTATTCGTGATCTAATCAATCAATATGCAGAATCGAAAAATCCGAATTATTGCCATCGAGTAACGGCACATGACGGTAAATTAGGCGAACAATATTTACGAGATTTTCAGGACAATGAAAAAAGCATTCCAACCATTCTGACAACGTCCCAGAAATTAAGCACCGGCGTAGATGCTCCTGAGGTGAGGAACATAGTGTTGCTACGTTCTGTAAACTCAATGATTGAGTTTAAACAAATCATCGGACGGGGAACACGTTTATTTGACGGCAAAGATTATTTCACGATTTACGATTTTGTCAAAGCACATCATCATTTCAGTGATCCTGATTGGGACGGAGAACCCGAAGAACCTGAAAAACCCACACCACCACAACTGTGCAATGTTTGCGGACAAAGACCGTGCATTTGTGCTAAGGAACCGGCACCTGAACCTTGCCCTGTTTGCGGTTACTCATACTGTCGCTGCGGTAATCCACAAAAAAGAATAGTAAAAGTGCAATTGGCAGACGGAAAAGTTCGACAATTTCAGCACATGGTCAGTACTTCGTTTTGGAGTCCTGACGGCAGACCAATTTCAGCAGAAGAGTTTCTGCGTTCACTATTCGGAACATTGCCGGATCTTTTCAAAAGTGAAGATGAATTACGAACTATTTGGAGCAAACCCACCACAAGAAAAAAACTATTGGAAGAACTGTCAGAAAAAGGTTTTGCAAAACAACAGTTAACAGAGTTTCAAAAAATACTCAATGCTGAAAACAGTGACCTCTATGATGTTCTGGCTTATATAGCTTTTCATTCCGATATTATAGAGCGATCGGACAGAGCAAACCGTGCAAAAATGCACTTAGACAATTATGACACAAAACAGCAAGAGTTTATAAACTTCGTTTTGAGTCAGTATATAAAACAAGGCGTTGACGAACTGGACGACGCAAAAATTAGCGATTTGCTTATATTGAAGTATCACGCTATGGCAGATGCTAAAAAGGAACTGGGTGACATTGCAACCATAAGAAATACATTTATCGGTTTTCAGACTTATTTGTATCATAACAGGGTTGCTATATAAAATAGCAGTGAATATAGCAGTCAACGTAGATCAAAATGGCCGTGATAATCTCTGTGTTGACGATCTTTATACTGAAGCTAATGTGGTTTTCATTGTCAGAATAGTTTTCCATCAATAAGAATCAGGGTAATCAATCATGAGCATTCTCAAAATCACTTTAATTATAGTATGTATTTATAAAAAAAAGCCGCTATCTTGTTGATAACGGCTTTTTAAAATCGTAATAATGTAGTGGTATTTTTTCATTAATCAATAGGTGTTTCGATAGTAATACGCACAGTACGGCTGTAAATTCTTCCTTCAGGAAGATCATTATTGTACAGTATTTCATTATTACCTTTACCCACAGCAATTTCCGATGGTAATTTTAATAAACGAGCCACTTCTTTTGCTCGACGGTCTGATAATTTAAGATTATATTCAGGGTTTCCTATACGGTCAGTGTAGCCTTCTATGGTGACTATGGAACGCGGAGAAATTCGTGATTTAATTAACTCGACAATAGCCAGATTACTTTCATCAAGTGTGCTTTCATTGTACTTAAAAGTAATTAAAGCAAATGTTTCTATGCGTTCTTTTTGATTATATAATTGCTCCACAACTACAGGCGATCCGTCAATCCTCAGCTTTTTGCCTTCGCGGTCACGTGCAAATAAAGTGAGCGATACAAGACCTTTGCCCCGAGGGATGTTTTCTTTGTCTTCGTTGACATTCCATACAAGAGGAGAGGAAGGGACTTCGCCAATATCGGTAAATTCTTTGAGTGTATTTTTTCCTTGTTGTACTGCTATGCTCCATTCTTCAATACTTTCTTCGGATTGTGCACGTGCAGATATATTCATCGTGGCAACATTCGTTGTGCGTGTTGTATCCATAAACGACAATACATTGAGAATTTCCTGCGAAGTTGTTGATATTTCCACGCGACGATTTTCAGCAAAGCCATCTTCATTATTGGTGTTGGAGGGCACTTCCGGCAAATGACGATATTTTACATTGATGCGCTTGGGATCTATTTGCCAGACGGATGTTAAATAGGATTTGACATTTTCAGCCCTTTGTTGCGCAAGTTGCATTTGATCTTTTTCGGATTCACTACCGGACAAACAACCGGTAAGAGTAATAGTGCTCGTCGGTTCGGCAATCATACGTTTTGCCAATACATTAAGAATTTGATAATAGACACCGAGAGTGCCGGCTCCATCAAGAACACTCAGGTCAAAACGTTCTGCCTCATTAGGGCTTAGCTGAATATAGCGATTCGGAATTTCGACACTT